>JAIRPC010000064.1 GCA_031257215.1 Eubacteriales Family XIII. Incertae Sedis bacterium | reverse complement strand
GCCTTTGTCTTTTTGCCGCCCTTTATTACTGCCTTGACTTTTCCTTTTTTGAAATTTTTTGCTGTGGACAGCAGCAGCTCGTATCCGCTGTATTCGCTGTTGGGCTTCCATGTTATGGTCGCCTGCCTGCTCTTTTTCGACTTGACGGATTTGACCGCTACCGCCGCTGGCTTGGTGACCTTGCCACTCGCGGCGTTCTTGTCATCCGTGGCGGTATTGCCTTGGGGCGGGGTTGGCGGCTCCAACGCGAAGAAATTCACCTTGTAGGAGATGGGGGCGGGCGCTCCTGTTATGGTTACCGAAAAGCTGTCCCCCGCCTTGTAAGATGTATCGCTCGGGCGGAATATTATGCAGCCGATCTGCCCATACCCTTGGTTGTTCACGTTGAAATAACCGTCCGAATTGGCGCTTGAAAACGTCCATGACTTGCCGTCGGAATCGCGTTTCAGCACCACCTTGACGCTACTGCCGTCAACAGAGCTGCCTACGGAAAACGTCCACGGATAGTATGCGCCGAAATATTCAACAGGCATGTTCTGCGCGGGCCACGCTACGCCGGTGTAGCTCGACGTGCGGCTGGCGTCAAACGAGTACATCGCCGTGTATGCGCCGGTTTTGCCAAACCCTGTTTTCCCCATTTTAGGGTTTAGCATCCATCTCCTGTGCCCTACCCTGTCAATATTGGATGAATCGCCGTCCTCCATCCAGCCGTCCAGTATCGCGGAGCCAAGCGTGCCGTAGTTCCATGCGATATTCGTTGACTGCGCGCCGCTGTTGCAAAGGTCGAACAGCGATTGGCTCATGTCTGCGGGCTGCGTGGGGTAATGGCTGAGCTGCCCGTTGACCGCGTTGATGAAGGACGCACCCTGCGCCAGCTCCGTCTGCGACGGGTCTAGCTTGACGTCGGCGTCTATGCCCGCGATGTAACGGATCTGGTTCAGCATTTTCAGCGCCGAGTCCAGGGACGCCTGCGTCAGGCTTCCCTTGTTGTAGCCAGGCCCTATCGTGACTGGCGTTGTGGCGTATTTCGTCGCATCGGATGTTTTGGCGCCGCTGGCTTTGATGTACGCCCTGATGTCGTCCGCGCTGTGCGCCTGCACGTTCGTGCCTGTGGCGGCATACGCGTCAATGCCACCAGGCGCGGCGAATGGGCAGACGAGCGCGGCGCACAATGCGGCTACCAGCGCCAGGCGCCCCGCGCGCTTCCATTGACCAAGGCTGATCGTGTTTAAAAATTCCATATGGTTCTCCTCCCGTGCTATTCGTGCGGCCGTTGTCACACTCCTGTCCAACAGCCGTACCGCATAATTTGCTTTCTATATTATTATACCTCAAACCTGGGATGATGGGAGAGTAATTGTCGCGGTGAACAGGTCGCCGTCTATGGTTATCTCGAAGCCGCCGTCCATCAGCCACACGAGATCTTTCGCAATGGACAGCCCCAGCCCGCTGCCCTCAGAGCGGCGTGAAGCGTCGCCGCGGACGAACTGCTCCATCAGCTCGTCGGGCGTGATGTTCAGCGGCTCGCGGGAGACGTTTTTCACTCGCAGTATGACATTCGTGTCGCTCCCGTATATTTTTTTCATGGTCTTTCGCAGCGGGCGCTCCGCCCTTTTGGTTTCTATGCTGACATAGACGCGAGTGTTCGGCATGGCGTGGTTCACGACGTTCGAGAAAACATTTTCGAGCACGCGCCAGAGGTGCGCTCCGTCCGCTTTGACTAGCACGGGCGCGGCGGCGGTCTTCACAGGCGCGGCGGGTGGCTCGGGTGCGCCAGCCAACGCGGATTCGGCGGGCTCTGCGGCGGCTTCGCCTGACTGTTTGGGAGGCGGCGAACCCTCCGCGGCTGCACTGACATACGCCAGGCCTTTCTCCGCAAAGGCGGCGTCGAAGTCCCCCGCTATCTGACCGAGCAGCTCCGCTATGTCGATATCCGAAATCTCCACGGGCAGGTTGCCCGTGCCCGCCTTGGACGCGTCGAGCAAGTCGTTCACTAGCAGCTTCATGCGCGCGCTCGCGCGTTTCAGCGCGGCGGCGTATTCGCGCAGCTCCGCGTTGTCGATGTCCAGCTTGTCTATCAGATCGACGTAGTTGATGACCGATGTCAACGGCGTGCGGATGTCGTGCGTCACGTTCGCGATAAGGTCGACGCGGAACCTGTCGGCGGCCTCCTTGTCACCGACCAGGCGCCCAACCAGCTCGCCGTAGGCCTCGTAAAAATAGCACCAGAGAAATACAAAGCCTACGCCCATTACTGGCATAATAATCTCCGATGTCATGAATCTGTCCGTCATCCACGCGTCAATATCTCTGTCGAGCAGATAAATGCTGTGCGACATATCGTAAATATAGCTGAACGAGCGGTAAACGAATATGGCGGACACGAACGCGACGAACGCCAATAGGCCCACCTTGAAGAACGGGCTGGACAATTTGTTTTTCGGCAAGCATCTGATGGCCCTCACAAAATATGACGTTTCGCCAAACGTGCGCGCACGAAGCCTGACCAGCGTCGTTTCCCAGAGCAGCAGCCACAGCGCGAGATTGCCGAACACGAAAAATATATGCGCCCACGGGCTGTACCTGAAATACACGAACGGCGTCGATGCCAGCACCAAGACAAGCAGGACAACCACCGCCGAAAGATAGTAGTCTATCCGATGAAGCCTGCGTGATTTCAGCCACTCCGCGTTTTTCAGCGTCAATAACAGGTGGAGCGCGAACATGGACGCGGCAATGGCGGCGGACACCGCGCCTACTGCGGGGTTTGTCATCAAGGCAAGCAGGGGGTCGTTGGTTTCCGCGTAATACAAGGGCAGGCTGTTCGCGCCCCCGTCGGACGGAACTATTATCCTGTTGTACAGCATGTAGAAATACTCGCTGAACGGCGACACGCGGGAATAGATGAAAACCGCAAGCGACCCGCCGAGTGCGATTTTCAGGAACATCAGGAGCGTGAGGATCGCGCCCCTGCTTCGCATCGGCCAGGCGCTGGCGAGCTGAGTTATTGTTACATTATTGTTATTCTGTAGAATACTCACACCGTCACCACCTTATAGCCTAGCCCGTAGGCGAGCTTCAAATAGCGCGGCGATCTCGGGTCGGCTTCGATTTTCTCGCGGATGTGGCGGATGTGTACCGCGACCGTCCTGCCCACGTCGTATGCGGGTTCGTTCCAGACCGACTCGTATATCTGCGACGATGAATAAACGCAGTCGAGGTTCGAGATGAGCAGCTTCAAGATATTGTATTCGAGCGCGGTCAGCGGAACGGGGTCGCCGTCCACCGTCACCTGCTTCCGCGCGTCGTCCAGGACCAGGCCGCCCGTCCGGTACACCCCGTCGCGGGCCGCCGCGCCAGACGCTTCGCCCGCCGTGATGCCGCCCAGCTCGGAATATCTGCGTATCTGCGACTTCACGCGCGCGAAAAGCTCCATAGGCGTGAAGGGCTTCACGATATAATCGTCCGCTCCCGCGTGCAGGCCGAGAACGCGGTCGGCTTCCTCGCCCTTGGCGCTCAAAAAAATAATGGGGACGTTCGAGAACGCGCGCATTTTCAGCGCGGCGGTAACGCCGTCCATCACGGGCATCATCACGTCGAGAATGACGAGGTGGACCTTGTTCCCGCGAAGCAGTTCGACCGCCTGCGCCCCGTCGGAAGCGCATAGCACGCCGTAGCCCTCGCCCTCCAAATATATGCGCAACGCCGACACGATATCTTCTTCGTCATCGCAGACCAAAATCGTATAGCTATCCATTACTCCATTATACTCCACGATACTTCACGCCGCGAAGCGGGCCAGCCGGCATTGCCTCCCCCGCGCCAAGCCTGTGGCGCGGTGTCGTTTGGCTGGGTTCATGCCGCGCTCAATCGACCTCGGCATATTCCTCCAAGCAGATGTTTTTTTCGTGGCACAGCTTTGCGACCTCCTTGCCGACGTAGCGAAAATGCCACGGCTCGTATGAAATGCCTGTGATCTCCGATTTGTCTTGCGGGTAACGGACGATGAAGCCGTAGCGCCACGAGTTTTCGTAGAGCCACTCGCTGGCGGGATCGTCGCCGAACGACTCCATGTTCACGCCCAGCTTCATGATGTCCACCGCCAGGCCCGTCTGGTGCTCGCTGCACCCCGCTGGCTGTACATATGATTTGTCGGCCGATTCTTTGTAGATGCGCCGCTGCTCGTCGTAGGTGCGGTAGCCGCTCGTGACGAACAGGCCTGTGTGGCCCGCTTCCTCGGCGCCGTTTATCATCTTGGTCAGCGGCGAGACCACCTCGTCCGCGGCGCAGACGCTGACATCCGAGATCGCGACGATCTCCATCAGATCCGTGATGGCGGCGGGCGCGTAATCCTTCGGCAGGGGATGCCACGCGTTGACCAATACCGTCCGGCCGTCGCCGATATCTGCGATCGTTTCCGTCTCGCCCTTTTTCGGAATATCCGTTTCGCTAGGTACGCCGCTCGGCTGGGGGCTCCCCGCGCCGCCCTCCGCACCTGGCTGTGGCGCGGCGGCTTTTGAGGCAATGAGCGCTATCGCTACGGCGAGTGCGGCTAATGCGGCGCCCGTCAGTATCCGCTGGCGCATGCGCATCCTGGCGCGGCGGCTCTCGCTGCTTCTGCGCCCATCGCTGCGCACCTCCCTTTGCCCGAAGGAGATAACATTATTCCCATCATTGTCAGCGTAACATTCCCAGTATCCGCGTTTGCCGTGTTCCATGCAGTCTTTCCTTTCTTGATCCGTCGATATATATATCTTAACAGACAAGTATTAAGCACAAAGGCACAGGGTTATTAAGATGTTACTAAGCTAAGGTTAGCGGGATGTTACTGCGGCGGCGCGGCGGCGTTGCTCGTTCAATATGCGGATTTTTTTCGGCGAGCCTTTTCGCCTACGCTAGCGCCCCGGCTGGGATAACATTGATCCCGTCTGGGCGTGTATAGGCATAGCCTGAGCCTATGATAACATTCATGGAAACGATTTTGCGGCTTTTGGTTTCAATAACGTTGTTGCGGAAAGCGATCAATGCGTCAACGCCGTCATCAATATGCCCTTCGCCAAGTTTTATCTCGAACACAGCAGCATCTCCGTTTGGTTTCTGTATTATCGCATCAACCTCCAAACCTTGCGAATCTCGATAATAATAGGCTTCGGCACCGATTCGGGACGCGTACACCCGCAAATCGTGGATAACCTGCGACTCGAACAAAAATCCAGCATAGTTCAGGTCGGCAAACAGAGATTTGGAGTCCAGCCCCAGAGCCGCGACAGCCAGAGAGACATCCGCCAGATGGCGCTTCGGGGATTTGCGAAGCTTGGCTGACGAGCGGATATGAGTATTCCATGCTGGCTGGTTATCGGTCACCATGAGCACATCCAGTGCATCCAGATAGTCACCTATGGTCGGGCGCGAAATATTCTCGTTGCCTACTTCCATTATGTCTTTCATAAAGGTGGTGGTTTGGGTGACGGTGGAAATGTTCCTGGCCAGCGACTGGATCAGGAGGTTCACGCGAACAGGGTCGCGCTTTACATCGAAAACCCTGCTCATATCAACATCCGCCAGCAGTTTTACATAAGACCGATTCACGCGCAGCGCACTGGCCTCGCTCACGCCTATAAGCTCAGGCCAGCCGCCTATCACCATGCGCCGAATAATCTCGCGGATATCGGTCTTGTATTCTTTCGTTTCAATCTTGTTCCCTGCAAATAAATCCCCCAACGTTATGCTTCCGTCCGAATAACCCAGCTCAAACCATGACATAGTGCGCATTTGAAGTTCGACAAATCGACCAGCCCCAGAATGCGTTTTCGCGATTTCTCCCTGATTTGCCGAGCCAGTTAGAATAAATTGGCCTTTGTCGTGGCGGCTGTCAACTTCGTGGCGGATAAAACTCCATATTTTTGGCTGCTCCTGCCACTCGTCTACCAGGCGCGGCGTATCGCCCAATAGCAAAGCGCTGGGATCGATCGCCATCAGGCGCGGAACCTGTGGATCCAAATCAACCTGCAAAACGCTCTTGGCCTGCTGTTTGGCGGTTTCGGACTTGCCGCATGCCTTAGGACCGCGAATCAAAACCGCGCCAGCGGCTGACAGAGATGCTGTTAGTTCTTCATCAATGATGCGAGGAATATACTTTCTCATACCTCACATGATACCACGCCGGTTTCACTTTTTCAAGCATTTTACTTTACATTTTTCTTCGGTTTTACTTTACATTTTTCTTCGAGTAACAGGGCGCGTTTTATTCGGCAGGATGGCTATTTTCTTTGGCATTCGCCCGCTGTCACGGGGCTATTATCAGGAAGAACTGCACTAGGAGCTTGATCCCGTAGGCTATTATTACCGCGCCGCATACTATGTTTATCCAGCGTATGACGCGCGGGGTGAAGCGGCTGCCGAAAATTTGCAGGAAGAACGTGATGCCGAAGAACCA
>JAIRPC010000162.1 GCA_031257215.1 Eubacteriales Family XIII. Incertae Sedis bacterium | reverse complement strand
CGACGATTGCGATATTCGGTTTTCTCCCATCAAAACTCATGTGATCTCCTTATCATTGCAAAAAAAATTACTCTAACAAATAATTATACACGCAGGAAGCAAGACTTTTCAACATTTATGAAAAATAGAGCAGAATAGAGCATAACAACGCCCATTTTGAATAACCATATATATTAATATTAATGTAACACGCTCGGCAACAAAATGTGATATATTTACATAAGGAAAAATAATTGAGAAGTAATCGGGCGATAATTTAACGGTTATTCAGCAACGATTTTTTATTGGCAATCGGTGATTTTGAATGAATTGGCGCGGGGGCGTTGTCTTTCGCGCCTGACAGGAGGGAACGTATTTGGCGGCGGCTACGGGTAAAAGAGGCAATACGGCCAGAAAAGCGACGGGCAAGGCGGCGGGCAGGAGGCGCGCGGCGGATCCCGCTGTGTCGCTCAGGATGCATGAGGAGATCAAGGCGATCGCCCTGCTTGCGGTGGGCGCATTCCTGCTGTTCGCCATGTTCGCGAGCGGCGCGGGCGTGGTCGGAGCGGGCGTTTCGTATGTGTTCAAGGGCGTGCTCGGCGCCATGGCGTATGTCATGCCGTTCGTGCTGGTGGCCTACGGCATAGCTATTTTTTCGAGCAAAGGGTACAGGATATCCCTGCGCACCCACCTGCTTGTCGCGCTTATCCTTGTTATGCTCATGCTGCTCATCAGCGCGTTCTGGCTGCGCGGTTCGGGCGACCCGCTCGGAGGCGCGTCCGCTGGGGACATTTTCGAGCTGAGCGCGAGAGGCGAGAGCGGCGGCTTCGTCGGCATGCACATAGGCTCCGCGCTCGTGGGGCTGATAGGGAAGCCAGGGCTTTTCATATTTTCGATTGCCGTGCTAGTCGTTGCGTCGCTGCTCCTCGCGAGGACCACTCTGCACGAGAGGTTCGCGTACATCAACAGCAAGCGCGCGCAGCTGCGCGAGAAACGGGAAGCGCGCGAGGAAGAGCTGCGGCGGTTGGAGATGGCCGAAGCGAAAGCGCGTGAGAGCGCGGAGAGGGCGCAACAGGCGAGGGCGCGCGGCGGCGGGAACGCGGATAACGCCACTCATCATATCCACACTATAACGGAGGGAACGGATTTCGCTGGCGGAGCGAATCGTGGCATGCAGGATTCCAGCGAGCGGGAGCATGATGGATATAATCGTCTGACCGATATGGGTGCCAGGGATGATTGGTATGAAAATGCAAATTCAGGAATAGGAATAAAGGCGTTTTTTGGCGGGCTGCTCTCCAAAAAACAGGAGAACATTATCGACGCGGTGAAGAACGACGATGAACATGTCAGCGGTAATACCATGGCGGGCGGCGACCGCACAGGTTCAGAAGATGTCACGGTTCTTGGGTACGGGATAGAGCCTTACTCATCGCCGCGCCCCGGCATGGGGCTGGGCGACTACGCGGATTCGGATGGCGCGGCGTCTTCCGCCAGCCCTGTCGGGCTTGCCGCAGACGCCTTGGTGTCCGAGGCTGCCGATGGCGGCGCTTCCGGTGCGGGCGACGCTTCTGCCGGCATGGGCAATGCGAGTGCTGGCCACGGCGCGGATGCCGCTGGCGAACAGATTGGATGGATAGACAGCTCGGCACAGCGTCAGAGCGAGAAAGCTGCGACAGGCCTTGAGCCTGCCTTGGGTGGATTCAAGAAAAAGAAGAACACCACTTACAAGCTGCCGCCCATAAGCCTGCTGAAAAAGCCGCAGGGCGCGGCAAAGACGGAGAGCGAGAGGGAGCTGCGCGCACAGGCGAAGCGGCTCGAAGATATATTGAAAGAATTCCGCGTGGACGCCAAGGTTCTCAAAGTCACGGTCGGTCCGACCGTGACGCGCTACGAAGCCGAGCCTGACGTGGGCGTCAAGATACAGAGCATCAAGAGCCTTGAACCCGACCTGGCTCTGCGGCTTGAAGTCAAGAGCGTGCGCGTGGTGCCCATGCCCGGCTATGCGGTGGTCGGCATAGAGGCGTACAACTCCAAGCGCAATATTGTCGCGCTGCGCGACATCATAGACTCCACCGAGTTCAGAGGCAAGGAGTCGAAGCTTTCGTTCGTGCTGGGCAAGAACATTTCAGGCGACCGCATCATAGCCGACCTCGCGGAAATGCCGCACCTGCTTATCGCGGGGACTACGGGGAGCGGCAAGAGCGTGTGCATCAACAGCATATTGCTCAGCATCATGTACAAGGCGACGCCCGACGAGGTGAAGCTCATCCTGGTTGACCCAAAGGTGGTGGAGCTGAAACCGTACAGCGACATACCTCACCTGCTCCTGCCCGTCGTGACCAGCCCCGAACGCGCCGCTGCCGCGCTTGGCTACGCGGTAACGATCATGAACGAGCGGTACGCGAAATTCGCGGAGTACAACGTGCGCAACCTCGCGGGCTACAACGAGCTGATGCAGCGCGAGGGGCGGCAGGACGAGGTGCTTCCCCAGATAGTTATAGTCATAGACGAGCTGTCGGATCTCATGATGATAGCCCCACAGAAAGTCCAGGAATCCATATCGCGGCTCGCGGCCATGGCGAGGGCGGCGGGCATGCATCTCATAGTCGCGACGCAGCAGCCGCTCGCATCTATACTCACGAGCGTCATAAAGGCGAATATCCCGTCGCGCATAGCTTTCTCCGTTTCGTCGAACTCGGCATCGAGGGTCATCCTGGACGAGCCCGGCGCGGAGCGGCTTCACGGCAAGGGGGACATGCTTTTCAGCCCCGTCGGCACGCGGGAGCCTATGCGCGTGCAAGGCTCGTTCGTTTCTGAGTCGGAGGTCTATAAAGTAACCGAATACGTGAAGAAGGAAATGGACCCCGAATACAGCCCTGATGTTTTGGACGCGGTGAGCGGTGCGGTAACAGGCGATCTGACAGAGGAGGAGGACGATCTCTTCAAGGACGCGGTGGAGGCCGTGGTCGCGGCGAAGCAGGCATCCGTGTCCATGCTGCAGCGCAGGTTCCGCATTGGCTACAACCGTGCTGCGAGGCTCGTGGACATGATGGAGGAGCACGGGATGGTAGCGCCGAGCGACGGCACGAACAAGCCGCGCAAGGTGCTGATGAGCGAATCGCAGTTCGAGTCGTTCATGCAACGAGGCGGGGAGCAGGGCGCGGCTTCTTCTGGCGGCGTGGATGGGGCGGCTGGCTCCAGCGGCGGCGAAGCGAAATGCGCGTCTTTCCTGGACGGCGTTAAGCCAGTCATATACGGCGGCAACACCGATGTGGGAGGGGCGCAGATAGCCGACGTCAGCCACGCGATGTATGCGGGCGTTCCCGGCGGAGCGCCATCCTCTGATGGCGATGGCGACTCCGTTTCAGACGGGCAGGACACTCCCGTGAAGAATATCAGCGACCTGTTTGACGACGACGATCCGCCTCCGTTCGACCGCGACGACGATGAATAGCGTGCATGGCGATGAGTAGCGTATATATCGACACACTCGGCTGTTTCAAAAACCAGGAGGACTCGGAGCGCGCGGCGGGC
>JAIRPC010000161.1 GCA_031257215.1 Eubacteriales Family XIII. Incertae Sedis bacterium | reverse complement strand
TGCGCAAGGAGAGATACATAATGGCTGATAAGGACTATGGTGTTTATTCGAATCCGCTTACGGTTAGGTATGCTAGCGCGGAGATGTCGCGCTTGTTTTCGCCTGACAAGAAGTTCACTACCTGGCGGCGGCTTTGGGTCGCGCTGGCGGAGGCGGAGCGCGAGCTGGGGCTCGCGGATATTTCGGAGGGGCAGATAGCCGAGCTGAAAAAATACGAGAACGACGTCAACTACGCGGAGGCCGAGGCGCGGGAGCGCGAGGTCAGGCACGATGTCATGGCGCATGTGCATGCCTACGGGCTGCAGGCGCGGAGCGCGGCGCCGATCATACACCTCGGCGCCACCAGCGCCTATGTGGGCGACAACACGGACATAATACAGATGAGGGAAGCGTTCCTGCTGCTCGTGCGGAAGCTGGCGCTCCTCATGAAGAACCTCGCGGATTTTTCCATGAAGCACAGGGGGCTGCCTACGCTCGGCTTCACGCATTTCCAGCCCGCGCAGCTGGTGACGGTCGGCAAGCGCGCGTCGCTCTGGCTCCAAGATTTTTATTTCGACTATCTCGACGCGGCATCCTTCGCGGAGTCGATCCCCCTGCTCGGCGTCAAAGGCACAACGGGCACGCAGGCGAGCTTCCTCGAACTCGCGGAGGGCGACGGCGGCAATGTGGCGCGGCTCGAATCGCTCGTTGCGGAGAAGCTGGGTTTCAGCGAGGTGGTTGCGGTGTCGGGGCAGACCTACACGCGCAAGATAGACAGCAAGGCGCTGAACATCCTCTCGGGGATCGCCCAGAGCGCGGCGAAGCTGACGAACGACATCAGGCTGCTGCAAAGCATGAAGGAGATCGAGGAGCCTTTCGAAAAGAGCCAGATCGGATCGTCCGCGATGGCGTACAAGCGCAACCCCATGCGCAGTGAGCGCGTCAGCTCGTTGGCCAGGTACATAATGGGCGTTGCCGCCGTGCCGCCTATGACCGAGGCTACGCAGTGGTTTGAGCGCACGCTCGACGACAGCGCGAGCCGCCGCATAGTCATACCCGAAGCGTTCATGGCGGCGGACGCTATTATCGACATATTGAGAAACGTAACGGACGGCCTCGTCGTACACGAACAGGTTATCCGCGCACATGTCATGGCGGAGCTTCCGTTCATGGCGTCGGAGAACATATTGATGGACGCGGTGAAGAAGGGCGGCGACCGCCAGGAGCTTCACGAGCGCATACGCGTCCATTCGCAGGCGGCGGCGGGGCAGGTGAAGGATTTCGGGAAGCCGAACGACCTGCTCGAACGCATAGCGGGCGACCCAGCCTTTGGGCTGTCCGCAGCGGAGATAGAGGGGCTGCTCGAACCGTCGCTCTACACTGGCAGGAGCGCGGAGCAGGTGGAGGAATTCATCGCCAGGGACATTGCTCCAATTATAGAGAAAATTCCCGAGAACGGAGACGCGGACAAGGTGGAGCTGAAGGTGTAGCGCGGCAGCGGGCCTGCTGGCGGCGTAACGGATTTAGATAAGGAATAATTTATGGGAAAAGCTACGGAGATACTTGGCAGGAGCAGGAAGATCGTAATCAAGATCGGGAGCAATGTGCTGGCCGGCGCGGACGGCAACATGGACAGGGCCGTCGTGGAGGACATTGCGGCGCAGGTGGCCGAGCTGCGCGCGCGCGGCAAGCAGGTGGTGATGGTCTCATCCGGCGCGGAGGTGTCGGGGGTCAGCGCAGTTGGTGTGTGGAGCCGCCACGGCGACATGAACTACAAGCAGGCCATGTGCGCGGTGGGACAGGTGGAGCTGATGATGGCATACAAGGAATTCTTTGCGCGGCACGATGCGATAGTGGCGCAGCTGCTTCTCACCCGCGCCAATTTCCGCGACCGCAGCACCACTCTCCATATGCGCAACACGCTCTTCACGCTTATCGACGAGGGCGTTGTGCCGATAATAAACGAGAATGACAGCGTGAGCATCGACGAGTTCGACAGCGGCGACAACGACAGGCTTGCGGCGCTGACCGCGAACCTCTGGAACGCGGATCTGCTCGTCCTCATGAGTGACATCGAGGGGCTTTACGACAAGTCGCCGAAGGAGCACGCGGATGCCCGCCTGATAAGCGAGGTGAGCGATATCGCTTCGCTTCGCCAGAGCGTCGAAACGGGCGGCAAGAGCAGCTTCGGCACGGGCGGCATGGATTCAAAAATCGACGCGGCAGAGGCGGTGGGCGAGTACGGCGCGCCGCTGCTCTTGGTCTGCGGCAAGTCGCCTGGCGTGCTGGTGCGCATCGCGGACGGCGAGGACGGAGGCACGATATTTTTGCCGCGGGCGTGAATGTCTGCGCGGCGATTGGGACGGCCCGCGCCATTTGGCTGATGCGGTGCGGAAAATAAATTGTAGCAGGGTGCGCGGGTTTGGCGCGGCGGTTTTGCAGAGGAAGCTAATATGAGGATAGGGATACTTGGAGCAGGGAATATGGGCGGCGCGATCGCCTGTGGCTACGCGGCGGGCGGCGGCGCTGTGTGCGTGTACGACCCCGACACGGGCAAGACGGACGCGTTGGTAGAGGCCTTTGATGCAGGCGGCGCGGGCTTTGCTGGCGCGGCGGGCGTAGAGCGCGGCGCGTCAGGGGCTATCGAGGCTGCGGCTGACGAGGGTGAGCTGCTGGCGAGGTCGGATGCGGTGGTGCTCGCGATAAAGCCGCAGATGTTTGACGAGGTGATACCTAGGCTGGCGGGGATACTGGGGGCTGCGGGGGCGGACGGCGGCGCCGAGGGCGCCGGTGGCGCGGCCGCCCCAAAGGTCTTCATCTCCATTGCGGCGGGCATCAGCATTGACTGGCTGTCCCGCGCCCTCGGCGATGACGCGAAAATCATTCGCGTCATGCCGAATACCCCCGCCATGGTGGGCGAGGGGATGTCGGCTCTCGCGCGTTCCCCCGCCGTCACGGACGGCGAGTTTGAAGCGGTAAAGGGGGTATTCGGCGCCGTCGGCCGCTCCATCGAGGTCACGGAATCCCAGATGGAC
The DNA here is from genome assembly GCA_031257215.1 of Eubacteriales Family XIII. Incertae Sedis bacterium. GTDB lineage: Bacteria > Bacillota > Clostridia > Peptostreptococcales > Anaerovoracaceae > JAIRPC01. The sequence goes on along the minus strand of JAIRPC010000161.1, from coordinate 1,625 downwards.
GCGGTCACGGGGATCAGCGGTTCGAGCCCCGCCTATGCCTACATGTACATGCAGGCGCTGATTGAAAGCGGCGTCAGGCATGGTCTGGATGAGCGGCAGGCGAGGGTTCTGGCGGCTCAGTCTACGCTTGGCGCGGCGAAGATGGTGCTCGAAAACGAGGGCGTCAGCGCGGAGCAGCTGCGCCTGAACGTTTGCAGCCCCGGCGGCACCACCATAGAAGCGGTGGCCGCGCTCGAAAAGGGGGGCTTCATGGACACGGTGAAACGCGCGGTATACGCGTGTGTGGAGAAGTCGAGGAGAATGTCGCGGTAGGGCGCTGCAGCAAAATTATTCGCGCAGTCGCAGGATGATTCGAGAGGCAAGCATGATATTCGAAGAAAAAACGATAGAGAGCGAACGGATATACGAGGGCAGGATACTGAGCCTGCGCCGCGACAGGGTTGCCGCGAAGAACGGCGAGTCCTACCGCGAGATCGTCGAGCATGGCGGAGGGATAGTCATCATAGGCATCACTGACGAGGGGAAGCTGCCGATGGTCAGGCAGTACCGCAAGGCTGCGGAGCGCGCTGTCCTGGAAATACCAGCCGGCAAGCTCGAAAAGGGCGAGGATCCCTTGGAGGCCGCGGCGCGCGAGCTGAAAGAGGAGACGGGCTACACGGCGGGCAGCGTTAAGTATATCATGGGCGGTTATTCGTCCATAGGCTATTCGACAGAGGTGCTGAGGTTTTACCTCGCGGAGGGGCTTGTGCCAGGGGAAACGGACTTCGACGAAAACGAAGCGATAGATGTGGAGGAATACACGATCGACGAGCTTTTCGCAATGCTGATGGGCGGGGAGCTGATCGACCAGAAAACGATAGTCGCAGTGTTTCTTGCAAAGGAGTTGATGCAGACATGCCATTCATGAGGGCAGGGACCAGGGTTGCCGCGATAGTGGCGCTCATCGCCGCCGCAGCGGTTTCGGTGGCTCTCGTCATACATCCCAAGGATCCGCCGCCGCCAGCGAAGGTGACCGCGCCGAACGGCTACGCGGATTTTGCCGTGGCGGTAGACCCTGATTTCAGCAGGACGGTTTCGTCGCAGCTGGCAGAGCTTGGCGACGACCCCGTGCTCGGCTTCCGCAGCGCGGGAAGCCCCGCGGAGGAAAAAGCGTCCGAGCTGCTCGCGCAGACAATGCGCGATATCGGGCTCGAAAACGTGACGGTAGACAAGGTGGAGTCCGACGGTTGGACCTTCGGCGGCGCGTCCATAACGTACAGGACGAAGAGCGGCACCGTGGCAAGGGCCGTGCTCGGCGGGTATCAGACGGACATTATCGCCAATGCCGAAAGGCTTCCGATAGTCTATCTCGACAAGGGTACCGCCGCCGAATACGGCGATATAGATGTCAAGGGCAAGCTGGTGCTGATAGACATAGACCAGGAAAACGAATGGTGGATCAACTACCCTGCGTATCAGGCCCACCTGAAAGGCGCGCGCGCCGTGGTGGCGTGCAGCCTGATGGATGAGGGCAGCGACGAACGCATAGGCAGCCAGGACATATGCGGCGCGGCGGATGCGCCCGCTCTCGCGATCAGCGCGGAGGACAGCGTGGCGATAAGGGATGCCATAGCCGCCGCCGGGTA
>JAIRPC010000128.1 GCA_031257215.1 Eubacteriales Family XIII. Incertae Sedis bacterium | reverse complement strand
GTATAGTAATGCTCCCATTTGGCTTCCCGCTCGTCGGTCATGTTCGCGGCGGCCAGCGTATCTATATCCATGCTGTCGTCGTTGATAACTTTTCTTCCGCTGTTATAGTATAGGTATCTTCCTAGAATCACGGGGTCAGGGTCGGGCGTGAACGCGTTCAGCTCGTCCGCCTTTTCACGCGCCGCGGCGGGAGAGAACGCGCTGCCGCTCGCGAGGAAGCTCGTGAAGCTGTAACTGTACGTGCTGTCAGTGTGCAGGAATAACTGTGTCTTTACGCTCTTTGTTTCGTCACCAAAATGCCCAGCCGTCTCGACCGTGATGATCCTGTTCTGGCGGTCGGGGTCGGGGTCGTCGTAGTTGACGCTGATCTTCGCGTCGGCCGTGCCCATGCTGCCGCCGAGATCAGCTTCGCCGTACTCGCTGACAACGGTGTGCCCGTCGTCGTCCGTTGCGACGCCGCCCGCCCAGCCGTTGCCGTTGATCAGGTTCTTGATGAACTTCTGCGCGTCGGTCGGCGCGGGATTGCTGGGCAAGTTCACCGCGTACGACGGAGACCATTTCGCGCCGCTCAGCCAGTTCACGAGCCGCTCGTTGACAGTCCTCGCCGTATAGTAGGCCTGCGTGTTCACCTCCGACTCCACCGTTCCGCGGAACGACGCAGTGATGACCTGCGCGACTATCATGACCATAACAAGCAGCACGATAATTACCGCCATTGACCAAACAAGCGCGCTGCCTCTCCGCTTCTTGCCGGTATTGCCCAGTCCGCCAAACGCTGTGCGCCCGCGGCATTCGGCCGCAGGAGCGGCAAATGGGTGCCGCACAGCTGCTGTTACACTATCCCTGTCGCTTGCTTTCGGATTCGTTTTCATGGCTCACTCCCCTAGGTACACAACGCGTACACAGCCGCCGTGCGCGTTGCCCATCACGTTGTTCTGCGGCGCGGGGCTGTCTATATCGAAGCCTGGGTCGGCCGGGCTTGGCATTGGGTCGTCGCCCGCTATCAGCACGGTGTCTATCATGGAATATTTGTAGCCGCTGCCATCGAGCGTGGACAGGTCGGCCGCGGTGTGGTCGTCCACCTTGTAGCCGTCCTTGTCGGCCGCCGACGAAAACAGCCCGTCCACGGGATCCCACGCGTCGAAAGCGGTCTTCGTGAACACCCAGCCAGAGCCGCCCGCGCCGCCGAGGCTGTCCGACGAGCCGCCCGCGTACCAGCCACCGCCGCCGCCGAACCCCGATGAGCCAGGCGCGAACTCCTTCGTGTTCTGCGCGAACCCCCCGCCCGCATCGCCGCCTGACGAGCTGCCGCCGCCCTGTGCGCCTACGGTAGCTCCCTGGCGGGAATCATTGCCCGAGCTGCCGCCACCCACGCCGGGAAAGCCGAAGCTCGACGCTCCGCCGCCGCCGCCCGCGACGATAGCGCGGTCGTATATGGTGTCGCCCGCTATGCGTATGTCGGAAGCGCCGCCGCCCGAAGCTCCGCCGCTCATGCCGTATCGCCCCTTGCCGCCGCCGTTGAAGCCGCCGTCTATCGGCTCGCCCATGGCGACGGAGGCCTCGGAGCGGCCTATGCCGCCAGCGCAGAGGTACAGCACCGTGCCGCGTTCGAGCGCGACCGTGCCGCGAGCGTAGCCGCCGCTGCCGCCCGCCGCATAGTTCCCTGACGATACATCCCCCATGTCCGCGCCTTTCGCTCCCCAGACTTCAAGCATATACCTGCCCGTGAGCGGCACGGCGTACTGCCTGACGCCGCCGATGCCGCCCACGTCCGTGATGCTGTCCGTTCCGTATATGTTTTCGAGCGCGCCAATATTGGCGCCCGTCAGATCCCCGAACAGCATGCTGTGCGACGGGGCATCCTCCTGCTCGGCCACGCTTTCAATAACGGTGTAGGATTTCTCCCCCTCAAATTTGTCCGCTTCGGATTTCAGCCCGAAGCCGCCCATGTCCAGCGTGACCTGGATCCGTTCGCTCGGCTCCCCGTGCGCCACCTCGCGCTCGGTGGCGGCGGCCGCGTTCTTCATTTCGGTGGAGTTCAGTTCGCTGTTCAGCGCGGTGGTGAACGCCGACAGCACCATGACGCTGACAACCGTGAGTATGCCCATCGCGACGATAACCTCGACAAGCGACATACCTGCGCGGGTGCGGTGTGCGTTCGTTATGTTATTGGAAATGCGGTTGCGTGAGCCACACGGGGAAAACACATCCGCGCGGGTGCGCGGCGTTCGATTTTTCGTATTTGGCAAAGCGCAGCTAAGCGCCGTTTTCGCGTGACAAAGACACACGAAAGAATTTCCCTTTACTATCCCCTTCATGCTTATATTCTATACCCCAAAACGGGGCTGTGGCAAGGGAAAAATCGAAAAACGCGTAAATTGTTTTTGGGGTTGGCGTGGGGGCGCGGAGCGAAAGCTCGCTCGGCAACGCACAGGGCGCTGCCCTACTATTCGGAATCCTCCCGCGACGAGTCGGCGGAGCCGGCCGTGCCGCCGCCGGCAGATCCGTAGCCGCTTGCCTCGTCGCCCACGCTCTTGATATCGTCTATCTCAACGACGCGCGAGTGTACGACCTGCGGCCAGATCTTCTTGTCGAACGGGGCGCAGATGACCATCGGCAACAAGGTAAAGAGGAACAGCGGGAAAGTGATGGAATACTTCACGACTTTCGCCTTCGGCGCGTAGATATACTCCCGCTCAGTCCTTATCGTTATCAAACCTATGACGAAGAGCATACAGTAACAGGTGCCGACAAACTCGCCCAGGTAAAGCAACGGCTCCCATACCGATATGCGTTGGAACGCGTGCGAGATGATATTGACCGTATAGAACAGGAGCGTGCCGAGCGTCAGAACCGTGCCCGCGAACGTGTTCACAAGCATGTCGTAGCAGGGGAAGCTGTGCTTCGTGAACACGCGCTTCAACATCTTCCACCCGTATCTGTAATACGCCTGGAAATAGCCCTTGATCCACCTCATGCGCTGATCCCACGACTGCTTGAACACGGTCGGCTGCTCGTCGTAGAGTATCGCGTATGGCGTGTAGCCGATGCGCTCGCCGCGCTCGACCATCGCGAACGTGAACTCGACATCCTCCGTCAGCGTGAAATAATGCCAGCCGCCCAGCTCTTCCAGCAGATCGCCGCGCACGGCAAAGCCCGTTCCCGACACCTGCGCGGACAGCCCGAGCAGACAGCGCGCGCCGTTCAGGTAGCGGGCCTCGCGGAGCCACCAGACGGCGTATGAAGCCGAAAGCCAATTGTCGGCGAAATTTTTGGAATCGCGATACCCCGTCACCACGCGGCAGCCGCCCTTCATGGCGTCGTTGAACTCAGCGACGAAATGTTTTTCGAGCAGATTGTCGGCGTCTATGACAAAATAGCCGTCGTAGACCCATTTCGTCCCGCCCTCCGTGATGCTGTCTATCAGGTATTCAAGCGCGTAGCCCTTGCCCACTTTCTCCTTGTTCTGCCGCTCCACGACGAAAGCGCCCTTGGCTCTGGCCGCCGTCGCCGTCCCGTCCGTGCAGTTGTCGGCAATGACATGGACGTCTATCAAATCCTGCGGGTACTCTTGGTTGTTTATGGTGTCTATCAGAGGCCCGATAACCGCCTCCTCGTTGCGCGCGCATATCATGATGGCGTAGCGCCCAGGCTCCGCTTTCGGGTATCTAGGATTGCGCCTGCGCAGCGATATGAATATAAACAAAAACTGGTACCCATAGAATCCAATAAACAGGCACGCAATAATATTGTTTATTATAAAATATCCACTCTGGGGCAACTCAATCACAACAGTAAATCAAGTCCCGTTCAGTTGCTACTATCCACATATGT
>JAIRPC010000088.1 GCA_031257215.1 Eubacteriales Family XIII. Incertae Sedis bacterium | reverse complement strand
GCTGTTCGGGAAATATTTCGAGTTCGCGAACAGCGGTTGGCGGTACGAATATCTGGAATGGACGCTCGCCATTTTCTGCGTCGCGCACGCCATCGCGATACATCGTTATGGCGGCGGCAAGGTTATGTGGGTGGTGCTGGCGTGTGCGGGCGTAGGGCATACGCCGGCGGCAAGATTTTTGCGAAGCGAAATTCCGGCGCTTGGTTCGCAGAACGGCGATTACTACGATATATTATTGGACCTCGTCGTGCTGTACGCCGCGCTCATCATAACCGCTACGGTAACGGCGTTCGTCAGAAAACAGGCGCGCGTGAACAACCTCCTGTCGCGGCTCGGCATGGTGCTGTTCGTGCTTTGCGACATCAATGTATTCCTCTGGAACTCCCGCGAGATGGGCGCACTGACGGACATCCCCGCATGGACATACATGCTGATGTGGGCGTTCTACCTGCCTGCGCAGACGATGCTGGCGCTGTCCGCATTGGACTTCGGCCGCGGCCAGCGCACAGCTCCCAATAGGGGCCAAGCCGCCGCCTAAAACGCCGCGCTCACAGCCCTGACCTCGTTCCCGCCATCGCCCTGCGCGGCCAGCAGCGCCAAATCACTAAGACCCGAACGTCGCTTTGTACTCCTCGCCCCAGCGCCACATGGCGTCGTGTATGGGCTTCAAGCTCCGCCCCAGCTCCGTCAGGGAGTATTCCACCTTCGGCGGGACTTCGGCGTATACCTCCCGATGAACCAAGCCGTTTTCCTCCATATTGCGCAGATGCTGGGTCAGAACCTTCTGCGAGATGCCTCCGAGCGACCTTTTCAGTTCTCCAAAGCGCTTCGTCCCTGTCAGCAGATCCCGCACGATTAATATTTTCCACTTGTCGCCCATCAACACCAAGGCTGTTTCGACTGGGCAAAGCGGCGTTTCATATCGCTTCAACATGTTGACTCCCTCACAATAGTTTCTCAAAAGTTACTAGGGCACTATAAAGTGCTTACTTTACAACTACCCCTCACAATCGTATTATACTGTCATGGCGATAACAATGCAAGCAGCACTATCTGTTGAAGAAAATTTTGGAGGCAATAACAATGATTGACTACATAAAAATTCTCGAGCAAAACCCGAACGGCGTGCTCGCCACGCGCAGCGGCAGCGGAGTGCGGACGAGGGTATTCCAATTCCTGTTCGCGGTAGAGGGCAGGGCTTATTTCTGCACGGACAAAGGGAAGCAGGTCTGCCGCCAGCTAAAAGTGAACCCGAACGTCTCTTTCTGCACCTATCCGCCCGACTTCGGCACGGTGCTGTCCGTGAACGGCAGGGTGGAATTTGTGGAGGACATCACGCTGAAAACCCGCGCCCTCGACGAAAACCCCATGATAAAAGGCGTTTTCAAAACCCCTGGGAACCCCGGCTTCACGCTGTTCCGCATAGAAGCGGAAGAAATAACGACATACAGCCCAGAGGCAGGCGCGAAAACCTACAAGCCGCCCTACCCCGCGAAATAGGCGGGGGATGCTCGGCGGGATAATCGGGGATAGGCGCGGCGAGCTTACAGCTCCCAGCTTGACAGGTAGCGCTGCTGCTCAGGGGTCAGCCGGTCTATCCCGACGCCCCAGGCGGCCAGCTTCTGTTCGGCTATCATGGTGTCGATCTCCGCGGACACGTCTATGACATCCTTCGGCAGGCTCTCGTAGTTCTGCTGGATGTAGAGCGCCGACATGAATTGCACGGCGAAGCTCATGTCCATGATTTCCGCCGGGTGGCCGTCGGCGGCGGCGATGTTCACCAGGCGCCCCTCTGCCATGACGTGGACAGTCTTGCCGCCAGGCATGACATAGGCCGTGATGTTGGCGCGCGCCTCGTATGTGCGCTCCGCCCTTGCGCCAAGCCCAGCCATGTCGATCTCGACGTTGAAATGCCCCGCGTTCGCGAGGATGACGCGATCCCTCATGAGCGCCATGTGTTCGAGCGTGATGACATCCTTGCAGCCCGTAGCCGATATGAAGATGTCGCCGAGCGGCGCGGCTTCTAGCATCGTCATGACCTGGTAGCCGTCCATGCGCGCCTCGATGGCCTTGACGGGATCTATTTCAGTAACAATAACTGACGCGCCGAGCGCTGACGCCCTCATGGCTATGCCGCGCCCGCACCAGCCGTAGCCAGCGACCACTACGGTCTTTGACGCAATAATCAGGTTCGTGTTTCTAAGGATGCTGTCCCATACGGACTGGCCCGTGCCGTACCTGTTGTCGAAAAGGTGCTTGCAACGCGCGTCGTTGACCGCGACCACGGGGTATTTCAGCCTGCCGTCAGCGGCCAGCGCTTTCAGACGGATAATGCCGGTCGTGGTTTCCTCGCCGCCGCCGCGGACCTCGCAAGCGAGGTCCGCGCGCTTGCCGTGCAGACAAGCCGCAAGGTCGCCCCCGTCGTCTATGACGATATGCGGGCGGTGTTCGAGCGCCATCTCAATATGCCGAAAATAGTCCTCCTCGCTCTCGCCATGCACCGCGTACACGCGCATCCCCGAAGCGGCAAGCGCCGCCGCCGTGTCGTCCTGGGTTGACAGCGGGTTGCAGCCGGTGACCGACATGGCGGCGCCGGCGGCCGCCAAGGTTTCGCATAGATAGGCGGTTTTCGGCTCCAAATGTATCGAGAGGCTTATCCGCACGCCCGCCAGCGGCTTCTCGCCCTCGGGCAGAGAGCCGTATTTCTCTTTCAATCCCGTGAGCAACGGCATATTGTGCCGCACCCACTCAATGCGCTGCCTGCCCGACGGCGCCAAATTTATATCCCGTATCTCATAGTCCATACCAAACTCCTGTCTTATTCTATCCAGCCGCCTGCCCTGCCTATCCTATCCAGCCAAGCCTGCCCAGCCAAAACTCAATCCACCTGCATTTTGCCTACATTATATGATAACATACCGCAGCGTCGGCGTTGGCGAAAAAAAAGTAGAGCACCCATACTTCGACCACACGCGCTCGCCCCCTAAAAAAACGCAGGGGCTGCCGCCCCTGCGTTTCCACTATCGCCGTTGCGAGCCGCCGCAATCCGCAGCCCGCCAGACGCCCCAAAAAGGGGCCTG
>JAIRPC010000057.1 GCA_031257215.1 Eubacteriales Family XIII. Incertae Sedis bacterium | reverse complement strand
CCGATGCCCGCAAGCCCGCAGGCGAAATTGCTGAAAAAAACGCAGGCGGCGTGGTAGAGGTTCTTCTTGTCCGTGCCGATCCTCGCCACCGCCGCGCCCTGTGCGCATAGAAGCTCTGTGAGCGGTGCGAATGCCGCGCAGGCCGCGTCAGAGCCTTCAAAGGTGAACGACGCGCGGGACAGCCCCTGCCACGAGCTATGGCGGTTCGCTATCGCGTACAGCGGGTGCAGGGAAGCCGCTTCGACGCCAAGCGAGTCCGCGCCCGCGAACACCTCGGAGGTCATGCCGCCGCTGAGGTGGCAGATGGCGCGGGGGCGGCGGGCGGCGGGTTTCAGCAGCGCGGATACCTGCTCCCAGATTTCAGCGATAGCGTCGTCAGGCACGCTAGCCACCACTATGTCAGACTCGGCCAGAAGCGCGCCCAGCGAACCGTAGGCGCACGCGCCCGTGAACGCAGCGGCATCCCGCGCGGATGCGGGCTTCCTGCTGTAATATCCGGACAGCGCTATATCAGCGCCAGCTGCCACGTCCGCCCCAGTTGCGCCAGCTACCGCGTCCGCCACGGTTGCGCTTGGCATGCCTATCGCCGCCGCGCCCTCGGCTATTATTTTCCCGAGCGAGCAGCCCGCGCGCCCCGCGCCAATGAAGCCTATTCGTGCAGTGTTGTTTTCTGTCCCTGTATTCATATTATCCATCCAGCGAAAAGCGCATATTGTCTATAAGCCGCGTTTGCCCTATTTGCACGGCGATAGCGCACAGCGCGGCTTTGGAGCTATCGTTCAGCGGCGCGAGCGTTTCGGCATCTAGCAGCTCCACGTATTCCGTTCGAGCGAGAGGCTCGGCGTCCAGTACCGCGCGGGCGGCGTCCGCTACCTTCGCGGCCAGGCTCGCCCATTCGCCCTCGCCCCTGGGTGCGCCAGATCTGGCGGCGGCATCGCCGAGCTTTTCCCGTGCCGCTGCCAGCGCGCGGAAAAGGCAGGTCGCCGCTTTGCGCTCGTCGGCGTTCAGGTGGGTGTTGCGCGAGCTCATAGCCAGCCCGTCCGCTTCGCGCACGGTCGGGCAGCCCACGATGGTCACAGGCATGTTCAGGTCGCGCACCAGCTTCCTGATGACTGCCAGTTGCTGCGCGTCTTTCTCCCCGAAATACGCGGCGTCAGGCTCTACTATGTGAAACAGCTTGCTTACAACGGTCAGCACGCCGCTGAAATGGCGCGGGCGCGACTTGCCGCAGAGGACATCCGTCGGCCCGTCCATCTCGACGCGCGTCGAAGCGCCGTCAGGATAGACCTCGCGCACGGACGGGCAGAAAATCAAATCCGCGCCCGCCTCGCCGCAAAGCCTGACATCGGCGTCAAGCGTTTTCGGATAGCTGTCCAGGTCGGCGCTTTCGTCGAATTGCAGGGGGTTCAGGAAAATGCTGACCACAGTGATGTCGTTCTCGGAAACGGCTCTGCGCACCAGGCTCACATGCCCCTCGTGCAGGGCGCCCATAGTCGGCACGAAGCCTACACTAAGCCCCGCGCCCGCCGCCCGCCGAGCGTACAGCGCCCCGCGCAGGCCGGCAATGGTATCGTATGTTTTTGCGGGCATAGTTACAGCTCCCTCAGCGCGGCGAGCTCATCCTCGTCCATATCCGCGCCCCAGCTATGCTCGGCTGTTGGGAACGCGCCGCTCCGCGTCTCTTCGATATACGCGGCGAAGCCCTGCCGCATGGCCTCCCCCGCGTCGGCAAAGACCTTGACGAATTTCGGGCGGAAGCCACCGTAGAGCGCGAGCATGTCCTGGTATACCAAAACCTGCCCGTCACAGCCCGCGCCCGCCCCGATCCCTATGGTCGGGATGGAAAGCTTTTCGGTAATAATGTGCGCGATAGGCGCGGGTATGGCTTCCAGCACGACTGCCACCGCGCCTGCCGCTTCAACATCCTTCGCGTCCGCGATGAGCTGCCTGGCCGCGCCCACCGACCGCCCGCGCACCTTGAACCCGCCAAAGGCGTTGATCGACTGCGGCGTCAGCCCGATATGCCCGAACACGGGTATGGATGCGTCCGTGATGGCGCGGATCTGTTCGCGCACGACCGCCCCGCCTTCGAGCTTAACCGCCTGCGCCCCGCCCTCCTGCACGAGCCGCCCCGCGTTGCGCACGGCTTCCGATACGGAGACCTGATAGGACATGAACGGCATGTCGCCGACCACGAGCGCGTCCTTCGCCCCGCGCCGCACCGCCCTGGTGTGGTGTATCATATCCTCCATAGTTACTGAGAGTGTGTCCTCGTAGCCGAGCATCACCATGCCCAGGCTGTCCCCGACGAGCAGGCAGTCCACGCCCGCCTCGTCCATGAGCTTCGCGGTCGAGTAATCGTATGCCGTAAGCATCGTGATTTTTTCGCCCGAGCCCTTCATCTCGCGAATAGTCGCTACCGTCGTTTTCATTATTGCCTCCTTAGCTGTGGCCTTGCCACTCACCCTGGATTGCCATTGGCGCGAAAAGCTCAACACCCAACCGCGCCAACAAGCGGAAACGGATTTGTTATTCTTTTTTCACACTTAATATCATAACGGAAAATCGGCAATAATGGAAGCGTTGGGGCAAATACGATGTATATCGATATTTGTGCGAAATGATAATTCGACTATTCGACAAATAAGACAAATAATAATCGCGCCCTTGCATACGGTGCATAAGTTAAGTATAATAATTGTTGCGCCCTTAAAGCTCATGTCGAGGTGTAGCTCAGTTTGGTAGAGTACTACGTTCGGGACGTAGGGGCCGCTGGTTCAAATCCAGTCACCTCGACCAATAATGTATCGCTCAAAGCCGTCTGCGAAAAAGCAGGCGGTTTTGGATTTTTGGCCTAGTTAATCACAATTGCTGCACAGGGATCTAAGCCGCTCAACAATATCGTCGATCTTCTCGCCGATACCTGTGTCCTCTGCTACGCCGCCTACGTAGAGGTTGCATTTGTTCATGGGTATTAGCAACTTCATGCCTGGCGCGGCAGCTATCGCGCCCGCCATCCTCGCGGAGATTTCGCCCATCATGGAGTTCGCGGATATCATGCCTATCGGCCCGACGATGAAGTCGGCAATGCCCGCGTTGTAGACGAGCGCGTTCTCGCCCGTCGCGCCGCACGGGGCCCCCGCCCTCATCATGACGCTTGTCGCGGCGGAGTTCGTCCCCACCGCCACGATTTCCGCGCCCAGCCCCACGGCGCAGAGCTTCTCTATTACAGCCTTGCCAATGCCGCCGCCCTGGCCGTCTACTATCATTATCATTTTCACACACCTTCGTTCGCGTTCTCGTTAACCTATAACATTAACCTATAACATTAAGTATAGCACACACGCCTCCCCAAGATTATCAAACAATTCTGAAAAATATTCACCCACACCATACCCGCGCAAACAATGTTAAAATACTTCATAACAACCATTGAACTAGCCCCCTTGGCTTGGGGGCGAAACACCCGGAGGTGAAATTATGGGTAAGAAAATTCTGATACTTGGCACTGGCGCGCAAGGCTCTACCGTCGTTCAGCGCATGGACGAGGAGCCGAACGTTGACGAGCTCATCTGCGCCGACTACGACAAGGCCGCCGTTGACAACCTCGTCAAAATACTGAAAAAGGCGAAGGGCGCGCAGATAGATGCCCACGACCTTGATGCCATTGTCGCGCTGGCCGAGGGCTGTGACCTTATCGTCAACGCCCTGCCGCTGGAATTCGGCAAGAACGTCATCGAAGCCGCCTTGAAGGTCGGCGCGAACTACCAGGACTTTGCCGCCCCCGAGGGACTGCTGGACGAAGCCGCCGCCGCGAAGGCCGCCGACCCGTGGCTCGAAGGCATCAAATACGCGTTCAGGGAGTACGGCCCGAAATTCGAGGCCGCGGGCAAGCTCGCCGTCATGGGCACAGGCTCCGCGCCCGGGCTCATCTGCGCCGCCA
>JAIRPC010000052.1 GCA_031257215.1 Eubacteriales Family XIII. Incertae Sedis bacterium | reverse complement strand
ATGGAACAGCAAGGAAATGGCGGATTCACTTTATACATACACGGGCGGGTGCGAAGAATTCAGGGTCAGCTTTGGAGAGAGCGACGCGGGCTCGCGGCTTGACTCGGCGATATCCGAGCATCTCCCCGAAATCAGCAGGAGCAGGGCGCAGACCCTGATCGAAAACGGCGCGGTGAGGCTCGAATCGGGCGGGGAGAGCAGCGTCGTGATGAAGAAGAACTGCATCGTGAAGCCAGGCGACACGGCGCGCATCATCTCGCGCATACGCGTGCCGCTGAAAGCGGAGCCGGAGGACATCCCGCTCAACATCGTCTACGAGGACGACGACGTTATCGTCATAGACAAGCCAAAGGGCTTGGTCGTACACCCCGCGCCAGGCAACGAGTCAGGCACGCTTGTCAACGCCCTGATGTTCCGCGCGAACGAGCGTGGGCGGGCCATGCCCGTGATAAACGGGGAGATAAGGCCTGGCATAGTCCACCGCATAGACAAGAACACGAGCGGGCTGATCGTGGTCTGCGCCAGCGACAGGGCGCACCACAGCCTGTCCGAGCAGTTCGCGGAGCACAGCGTGACGCGGGCGTACACGGCTATCGCGGTAGGCGCTATGCCCTCGGACGAGGGGGTGATCGATGCCCCGATCGGGCGCGACCCTCTGAGGAGAAAAAGGCAGAAAGCGTTGGACGAAGCCACCTCCGGGCTGCCGACTGGATTTCGCACCGCGGTGACGCACTGGCGGGTCTTGGAGCGGCTGCGCTGGCATACCCTGCTGGAGCTGAGGCTGGAAACGGGGCGCACGCACCAGATACGCGTACACCTGGCCCATATCGGCAGGCCGGTTCTGGGGGACGACCTCTACGGCCCGGCGCGGACGGCCGCCGCCAACAAAAAAAAGGATGAGAGCCAGTATCTCCACGCGGGGACGCTAGGCTTCGCCCACCCGTCAACGGGGGAATACATGGAGTTCAAGTCGCCCCTGCCGCAGGGGTTCAGCGAGAAGCTGGAGAAGCTACGGAAGCTCGGGGGGCGTTGAGATCGTGTCGCTTGCCTTTTTGCGGGAATAAGTTGTATGATGAATTGTCAAGCGGCAGGCAAAAAGGTGAGCTAGGCGTGAGTGTGCCCTGCGCGTTTGAATGGAACAGATATGCCGCCGCACCTTTCAGGGTTATTCGGTCTAAAAACAAGCATTTTGCAGGATTATTCGGCGTAAAAATCTGCAATTGCTCTTGACGTGCTGTGTTCCGCCGTGTAGAATATTGATATTACCTATTAGACGCGCGGATTTGAGGCTATTATGCTAAAACGAAAAATATATGACGATTTGCTGCGCTGGAAAGCCAGGCCCGAGAAAAAGGCGTTGGTCGTAAACGGTGCCAGGCAGGTGGGCAAAACATTCATTATAGAAGCGTTCATAAGGGAACAATACCCGTATGCCGCCACCATCAATTTTATCGAGAAGCCGCAGTTTCGGCAGGTGTTCGAGGGAGAGCTGTCAGCTGACGCGGTTATCAGCCAGATGACATTGCTTCTTCCAGAGGTGGTATTCGAGCGTGGCAAGACGGCCATCCTCCTCGACGAGATACAGGCCTGCCCCGCCGCCATTACCGCATTAAAATTCCTGTCGCGTGACGGGCGCTTTGATGTGATCGCCACGGGCTCTATGTTGGGCATGAGCTACAAGGATGTGGCTTCGTTCCCCGTCGGCTTCGTTGAGCGCATGGAGATGCATTCCTTGGACTTCGAGGAGTTTCTTTGGGCCAATGGCGTATCGCACGAGCATATAGAAATGCTTCGCGACTGCTTTGAGAGCATGTCCCCTGTACCGCCTGCCATGCATGAGCGGATGCTCGGGCTGTTCCGCGAGTATATCGTGGTCGGAGGGATGCCAGAGGTGGTGGACAAATATGTGGGCAGCCATCATTTCGGGGAAGTGTTGGCGCTGCAGCGCGGCATAGTGAGGGACTACACGGACGATATCGCAAAATACGCGGAGGGCTCGGAAAAGGCGAAAGCTCGTGAGTGCTTTCTGTCAATACCCAAGCAGCTTTCCCGCGACTACAAGAAATTTCGGTACAGCGTTGTCGAAAAGAACGGGAGCGCAAGGAAATACGGAGGAAGCCTAGAGTGGCTGTTTGATGCGGGCATCACAAATTTTTGCCATAACCTTGAGCGCATCGCCCTCCCGTTCGAGGGCAGCGCGGCCGCTGACGCGTTCAAGGTCTATATGCGCGACACAGGGCTGCTCGTTGCCATGCTTGAGGACGGCGCGCAGGCGGATATTATCAGCGGCAACATGGGCATATACAAGGGGGCGCTCTACGAGAATATCGTCGCGGACATATTCGGCAAGGCAGGCAAAAAACTCTACTACTATGAGTACAGGTCGCAGATCGAAATGGATTTTTTCATTCGGCGCCACGGTATCGCGACGGCAGTCGAGGTGAAGTCGGCGGACCACACCAAATCAAAATCCATGAACGCAATCATCAGCAACTACGGAGTCGAGCGAGGGATCAAGCTCTCATCAAAGAACGTGGGCAGCGCAGGCGCGGTGGACACCATTCCGCTATATATGGCGATGTTTTTGTGAGGCTGCCTAGCCTGTGTGTGCGGCTATTCCCAATATGCTACGGAAGCTCGGGGGTCACGTATAGCGTTCTGTTGTGCGTGAATATCACCATGCCTGGCTTTGCGCCTGCGGGTTTTTTCACGTATTTCACCAGGCAGTAGTCTACGGGGACGCTTTCGGACTGCCGCGCCTTGCTGTAATGCGCGGCTATCCGCGCCGCCGTGCGCACAGCTTCCTCGTCGAAGCCTGCGGGCAGGGCGGCCTGCGCCGCGCTACCTGCCTTTTGGTTGCGCTCATAGGGCTCCTCCGCGGCGTGTCCTCCGCCCGCGCCTTGCCCCGGACGCTTCGCCAGTATGACATGCGAACCGGGTATGTCCTTAGTGTGCAGCCAGAGGTCGTCGGGCTTCGCTTTTTTCAGCGTCAGCTCGTCGTTCTCCCTGTTGTTGCGACCGACGTAGATGGGATGTCCCGACCTGCTCTCGTAGCGCAGATATTTTTTTTTCACGCTGCGCTTCGTTTTCGCGTTCCTGCCGCCGCGCTTCATATAACCAAGCTCGGACAGCTCCTCGCGTATGCCGTCGATATCCGCGACGTCCTCCGCGCCCGCCAGGAACACGCTGTACGATTCGAGGAAGGAGATGTCGCGCTCCGTTATGTCGAGCTGTTTGGCCTTCTCCGTGACGGCGGTCTTGGCCTTGGCGTATTTTTTGAAATAACGCTGCGCGTTCTGCGCGGGGGTGAGCATGGGGTCTAGCGCGATCCTTATGGCAGGGGCGGCAATCTCATCGGGGGCAGGGGTCGCTAGCTCCTCGGCGGCTGTGGCCGCTAGCTCCTCGGGAACTGGGGCGGTAAGCTCCTCGGTGGCAGGGGTCGCAATTTTCGTGCCATCAGACTCGGCGGCGATGGTAGCGAGCGCGGAATAATCTTCCAGCTCAGCCTCCTTCATGCCCTGTTTCAGCCTGTATATATTGGAGGTGATCAGCTCTCCTTTCAGCCTGTACTCGTCGGCGCGTCCCGCCTTTTCGATATCCTCGCGCAGCCGCTGTTTTTTCAGATAGAGCTTGTCCAGGTCGCTTTTGAGCTTCTGTCTGAGGTCGGCGCTTTTTTGCGCCATGCGGTTGCCGATCTCCTTTTCACCGTAATATTTTTCGATCATCGCGCTGACGGACGGGCAGGGCTCGCTGCGTAGCCCCGCGTACGCGCTGACGGCGAACACGTAGAAATCCTTGACAGTGCCGTCCTCGCTGTAGACGATCCGCGGCTCGTAGCGCCCCTCGCTGTCGAGGGCTTCGTAGTGCGACAGAGGCTTGCCGTCTTCGATTTCCGCTTCCATCAGCGGACCGATGCCCTTGCCTGGCGGTGGCGGGGTATAGGCGATGCCCGGCAGGGTCTGCCTGACGCGGCTCATGTCGGGGTAGACGCGCTTGGACGAGTCGAGAACCGTGTCTGTGCCGTCGAGCATGATGATATTGCTGTGCTTGCCCATTATCTCGAACACGAGGGTTTTCCTGCCCCGCACCCCCAGTACATCGGCGGCGTCGAAATCTATGCGGATGATGCGTTCGCGCCCGACGCGAAAGACGCGCTCCACACGCGCCCCGATGAGGTGCTTTCTCAGAAGCATGCAGAACGCGGGCGGCGCCTGTGGGTTCGGGGACTGTTTTTCGGTAATGTAGATGTAGGGGTGGCTGCCCTGCGCCGAGATGAGCAGATCCCTGTGGGCGCGCGCGGCTGCGCCCTGCGGCGGCACGTTGACATGCAAGACCACCTCGTAGCGGTCAGGCTGGTAAACCCGCTCCACCTTGCCGCCCGCCAGCAGCGAGTCAAGCTCCCGCGCCACAGCCCCCGTTACAAAATTGTCAAATGGCATAATCAGTCCTCACATTGCTAAAAAATACTTCCAGTCAAGATTATATTATATTATAATAATAAGGTTAAGGAAACAATAGCAAGGAGAGTCAGAATGATACGTAGCATGACGGGATTTGGCAGGGGCGAGAGTTCGGACGGGGTTCGGACGGCGCAGGCCGAAATCAGGTCGGTCAACCACAGATACGGCGAGATCAGCGTGAAGCTGCCACGGCGATACGCCTTTGCGGAGGACGCGGCCAGGCGCGTGGCCAAGGCGGGCATATCGCGCGGCAAGGCCGATATCTCGGTGAGCCTTTTTTCGGAAGCGGACGAGGATGCCGCCGTAGCGGTGAACACGCCGCTCGTGACGCAGTATTTCAAGGGGCTTCGGGATTTGCAGAAATCCTATGACGTGACGGGCGACATCACGTTGGAGCTGCTTGCGGGCATGCCCGACGTGTTCATGCCCACAGCCGCCCATGTGGACGAGGAGGCCGCCATCGCGGTCATCACGGCAGCCGTGGGCGCGGCGGTGGAGAGCCTGAACGAGATGAGGTGCGCCGAGGGCAGCAAGCTGGCAGCGGATATAGCGGCGCGCGGCGCGGCGATAGAAAAAGCGACGTATATAGTAGAAGAAAAATCGCGCGGGCTGCCCGAAGCATACGCGGAAAAGCTGAGGGTGCGCATAGCCGAGCTGTTAGGCAAGGGCGGCGGCGCGGAGCTCGCCGAGGAGCGGATCGCGCTTGAAGCCGCCGTGTTCGCGGACAAGAGCGACATCACCGAGGAGATCGTGCGGCTGCGTTCGCATATCGCGCAGCTGCAAAAATTCATGGACGGCGATTCGGGCGAGCCGCTTGGGAAGAAGCTGGATTTCCTCGTGCAGGAGATGAACCGCGAGGCGAACACCATCGGCTCGAAGGCCAACGATATCGAAGTCACGCGTGTGATGCTCGACATCAAGGGCGAGGTCGAGAAGATACGCGAGCAGGTTCAGAACATAGAGTAAGCTTGATAAGGAAAGGCGATTGATGTATAATAATAAGGTTGATTTCGGATATATTGCCGAAGCGGCAGATGGGCGTTGGCTATGAAGAAGGGCAAGCTGTTCGTCATATCCGGGCCGTCCGCGGTGGGCAAGGGCACTCTGTGCAAGCGCCTGCTGTCAGGAAGCGGCGGCGCGGGGATGGAGTTGTCCGTGTCCATGACCACGAGGAAGCCAAGGCCAGGCGAGAAAGACGGCAAAAGCTATTATTTTGTCACAGAGGGAGAGTTCCGCTCACAGATCGGCAAGGGCGGGTTCCTCGAATACGCGGAGGTGTTCGGCTGTATGTACGGCACGCCGAAAGAGCCTGTTCTCGCCGCGCTCGACAGGGGCAGCAATGTCCTGCTCGAAATAGACGTGCAGGGCGCGTTGCAGGTTCGCGGGAACTACCCTGAAAGCCAGCTCGTGTTCATCCTCCCGCCGTCGCTGGCCGAGCTTCGCAGGCGCATACGGCACAGGGGTTCGGAAACGCAGGAGCAGGTGGCCAGGCGGCTGGACAAGGCTGTCAGCGAGATCGCCGTCATCAGCGAATACGACTACGCCGTGGTCAACAACAGCCTGACACACGCGGTGGCAGAGCTGCGCGAGGTCATAGAGGGGCGGCACGATCGCCTGGAAGCCGCGGAAGCCGCCGACATAGCGAAGCGCTTTGCGGGCGAGTGAGCCGCAGGCGGAGAAACAGCAATGATTTATTGGCTAGGCACAGCCAGCGCAATGTCGATGCAGGAAAACGAAGAACATAAACAGGTACATAAACAAATAAAGGATTTGAATAACTGAAAGGAAGCTGAGATGTTACTCTACCCACCGATAAACCAGATACGCAAAAAGGCCGACAGCAAGTACACGCTCGTGGTGCTCGCGGCAAAACGCGCCCGCGACCTAATCGACGGCAAGCCACAGCTCATCGAAGGCGATGACGAAGTGCCTGTGTCCATTGCCGCCAAGGAAATATACGACGACTATATCACATATGCCCGCGAGGAATAGGCCGGGCGTGCAGCATAAGTTGAGTAGGATGGGCATCCTCGTTTGCGGGGTGTTGGTGCTTTATATATAAACTCCTGATATTTTCCACAAAATTTGTATCAGTCCCGTAATTCTTTCACGCTTTAAATTACGGTATAATTGTTTTGTATGCAACGTAGCGCCGCATTTGGGCGGTGCCGGAAGTGCAGGTGCATGGAGGACAATTACAATGCAGAAATCAGATATCGAAATCGCACAGCAGACGCCGATGGAGCCTATCGGAGAGATCGCGGAGAGGGCAGGCATAGACGCCGGCTACCTCGAACACTATGGCAGGTACAAGGCTAAGGTGGATCTGTCGATAATGGGCGATCCGAAATACGGCGGGCAGGGCAAGCTCGTGCTCGTGACGGCGATAACGCCGACCCCCGCGGGCGAGGGCAAGACCACCACGACCGTCGGGCTGGCCGACGGGCTCCGCAGGATCGGCGAGAGCGTTGTGGTAGCGCTGCGCGAGCCGTCTCTGGGGCCGGTGTTCGGCGTCAAGGGCGGCGCGGCGGGCGGCGGCTATGCGCAGGTCGTTCCGATGGAGGACATAAATTTGCATTTCACGGGCGATATGCACGCGATCGGCGCGGCGAACAACCTGCTCGCAGCTATGCTCGACAACCATATATTCCAAGGCAACGAGCTCGGCATCGACCCGCGCCGCGTTACGTGGCACCGCTGTGTGGACATGAACGACCGCCAGCTCCGCAGGGTGGCGAACGGTCTGGGCGGGCGCACGGGGGGGATGCCGCGCGAGGACGCCTACGACATCACGGTCGCCAGCGAGATAATGGCGATACTCTGCCTGTCGGATGGCATAGCGGATCTGAAACGCAGGCTGGCCAATATTATTGTTGGATACACGTTTGGCGAAGAACCCGTCACGGCGGGTCAGCTCTCGGCGGAGGGCGCTATGGCCGCGCTTTTGAAGGACGCCATCAAGCCGAACCTGGTCCAAACGCTGGAACACACCCCCGCATTCGTACACGGCGGCCCGTTCGCGAATATCGCGCACGGGTGCAATTCGGTAACAGCGACCAAGCTGGCATTGAAGCTCGGGGACTATGTTATAACGGAGGCGGGCTTCGGCGCGGATCTCGGCGCGGAGAAATTTCTCGACATCAAATGCAGGATGGCGGGTCTGGCGCCGTCGGCCGTCGTGATCGTGGCTACGGTGCGGGCGCTGAAACACCACGGCGGCGCTAGCGGTTCGGCCGGCAGCTCGGATGAAGTTACTGGAAACAATGGCTTGGACGTGCTGGAACGCGGATTGCCGAACCTGCTCAGGCATGTGGAGAACATCACCCAGGTCTACGGCCTGCCCGCGGTGGTCGCGATCAACAGGTTCCCGGGCGACACGGACGCGGAGGTGGGCTATATCGAGTCGGAGTGCAAAAGGCTGGGCGTGAACGTGGTGCTTTCCGAGGTCTGGGCGAAAGGCGGCGAGGGCGGCGAGGCTCTCGCGAGGGAGGTGGTCAGGCTCTGCGGCGAACCGTCGGATTTCCGCTTCTCCTACGGGAGCGGCCTGAGCATCAGCGAGAAAATCGAAGCGATAGCGACGAAGGTCTACCGCGCCGACGGCGTGAGCCTGACGCCCGAAGCGCAGAAGCAGATCGGGCAGCTCGAAAAGCTCGGCTTCGGCGGGATGCCCATCTGCATTGCCAAGACGCAGTACAGCTTTTCCGACGACCCCACCCTGCTCGGCGCGCCCGACGGGTGGACGCTGACCGTACGAAGCGTGAAGGTTTCCGCCGGCGCGGGGTTCATTGTCGCGCTCACGGGCGATATCATGACCATGCCCGGACTGCCGAAAACCCCCGCAGCGGAGAGGATAGACGTGGACGATAATGGAGTCATCTCGGGGCTGTTCTGAGTGATGGGATAGGGAAGGGTTTATGTCGCTGACAACGAAAGAAGTAAATGAGTTCGTGTTCGAGCTTTCGAGCCGCAACCCGACGCCTGGCGGCGGCGGGGCTTCCGCGCTCGCGGGGGCGCTCGGCATAGCGCTGGGCGGGATGGTCGCGAACCTGACGATCGGCAAGCCGAGCTACGCGGACGGCGAGGATGAGCTGAAAAGCCTGAAAGTCGCGGCGTACCGCGTACAGAAAGAGTTATTGGAGCTGATCCAGAGGGACGCGGACGCGTTCGGCCCGCTTGCGGGGGCTTACCGAATGCCGTCGGGCACTGACGAGGAGCGCGAGTCGAAGGAGCGAGTGATGGAGTCGGCGCTGAAAGAGGCGTCGCTCGTCCCGCTGGCCATGATGAAGCTCTGCGCGGAGTCGGTGGTCCTGCTCGAAAGGCTCGCCGCCCTCGGCAACAGGCTGGCGCTGTCGGACGCCGCGTGCGGGGCGGCGCTCACCGCCGCCGCAATGAGGTCGGCGTGGCTGAACGTCGCGGTGAACACCGTTTCGATGCGCGACGGCGAGTTCGCGGGCAGGGTGAACGCAGAGGGCGAGGCGCTGCTGCGTGAGTGGATACCCCGCGCGGACGCTATATATAACGGTATAGAGCAGACGTATGCTCGGGACGATTGATCGGAAGCAAGCGGGTTCGTGCGGCGGGGCTGTCCCGCTTCGCGGATTCCGCTTGGAAGAGCTGGTTGGTAATAGTTGAAAGAAATGGAGAGTGTTGTAATGGCAAAACGCGGGAAAAAATCGGCGGCGAGAATGGCTGTTGTGGGTCTGCTCACGGCGGCGCTACTGGTGGGGGGCATACCTCTTGGCGCGGGACTCGTTACCGGGAACGTGGGGGACGGAGGGGCTTCCCCGATAGCTGCATTTGAAAAAGCGGCGGGATTTTTCACGGCAGAGGCCGCGGCAAAAAAGGTCAAGGTGCTCTTCGACGCGAACGGCGGCACGGTGTCCAAGGAAAGCGCGAAATACAAGGTAGGCGCCAAATTCAAGGGCTTGCCAAAGGCTTCGCGCACGAATTATGAATTCAAGGGCTGGTATACGAAGAAGAAGGGCGGCAAGAGGATCGCGGACGGCGCGAGGGTGAAGTTCAAGAAAACCACGACGCTTTTCGCGCATTGGACGCCCGTGAAGGTCAGCGCAGAGGTGCGCGGAATGCTGGGGAAGACGTTCAAGTCTATCGACAAAAATGAGGGCGGGCTGACATATGTCAAGACTGCGGGCAAGCAGTTCGGCAAGATCAGCGCGGTAGAGCCGAGCGCGCTGGTGTACGTCGGCGTGGCGGACTATTACGAGTTCAAGAGCAAGGGCAAGGCGGCGGCTAGCAAGGACAAATGCGTCGCGGTGCATACGACGCCAGGCGCGCTCTTCCCGAAATTCAAGGAGGGAACCACCTGCGAGAAGCTGGCGAAGCGTATAGGCGGGACGTACAAGGGCTACGAGCTAACGTCGGCGGGCAAGAGCGGCGCACACTATTACCAGTTCTTTAAGTATAAGACCTATGGGATAATAATCGACTATTATAGCAAGAACAAGGAGAAGGATGTTATCCCGACAGAGGGGGCTATGTGCGTTATTTATAGGCAGTGGTGATGCGGGCGTCTGGTTTGCTGGCAACGGCTGGTGCCGTTGCGGAGGTCAGGGATGGATGTGCTTGGTTTTAGTGCGTTGAGAGGCGATATGTTTTATTTGCTGATGGTGAGGGAAGGTGACCGGTTTGCTGACAGAGAGGGGCGGGATGGCTAGAATTTTGTATGGTAAGCCGCTGGCTGATGAGATGGCGGCTGCGCTTGCGGAGCGGGCGCGGCGGCTTGCTTCGTCGGGCGTGACGCCCTGCCTTGCGGTCGTGCGCGTCGGCGGGCGCAGCGACGATATCGCCTACGAAAGCTCCATTGCGAAACGCGCCGACTCGGTTGGCATCAGCCTGCGTAGGGTGGTGGTGGATGATGGCGTTGATGGCTGTGGCGGCTTGGGTAGCGGCTTGGGTGATGGCGTTATCAATGGTTGTGGTGCTGGCTTGGGTAGCGGTTCTGATGGGTCGGTGGGGCAAAATAACAGTTCTGAGAAAAAATTGCTTGCCGCGCTCAGAGAGCTTGCCGCAGACCCCGGCGTTCACGGCATACTGCTGTTCCGCCCGCTGCCGAGCGGCATGGACGAGGCGCTCGCGCTTGCGGCGATCCCCGCGGAAAAGGACGTTGACGGCGTGACCCAGACGCAGATGGCGGCGCTGTACAGCATGAAAAAAATCCCCCCCGCGGACGCGGGCGGGAATATTTTCTTCCCCTGCACGGCGGAAGCGGCCGTGCGCCTGCTTGATTATTGGAAGGTTCCTGTCGCGGGCAAAAGCGCCTGCGTTGTCGGGCGCAGCACTGTTATCGGCAAGCCCGCGGCGCACCTGCTTCTCGCCCAGGGCGCGACCGTGACCGTGTGCCACAGCGGAACGCCGGAGCTGGCGGCGGCAACGCGTGGCGCGGATATCGTCGTGGCGGCGGCGGGGCTTGCGCGCGGCGGCAGGGGGCAGAGAATGGGCGCGGAATATTTCTCGGCTGGGCAGGCCGTGGTTGATGTGGCGGTGAACGCCGACGGCGATGGACTGTACGGGGACGTGGACACGGAAGCCGCGCTCGAAGCGGTAAGCGCGGCTGGTGTTGGCGGCGTTGGAGAGCGTGCGGAGAGCGGCGGCGCGGCTGGTGATGGTGGCGTTGGAGAGCGTGCGGAGAACGGCGGCGTTGGCGTTGCTTGCGTTGGAGAGCGTGCGGGGCGCGGCGGCGCGGCGGGTGGCGTCAGCCCCGTGCCTGGCGGGCTTGGCGCGGTGACAACGCTTGTGCTGATGGAGCATGTTATACGCTCTGCGGAGATGGCTGGCATACATGGTTAAATTATTATTCCAACATAATTATTGTACAATTTTACTTATCTAGGAGAACAAGGCTATGCGCAACAGGAAGCTTGATCAGTATATCAAGGATGTAGCAGAGGGGCGGGTTTCGCCTGCGGAGATGGCGGAGCGGCTGCGCATGAGCGCCTACGACGATATGGATTTCGCGAAGCTAGACACGAACCGCGAGCTGCGCACGGGGCGCGGCGAGGTGGTGTTCGGGCTGGGGAAGACGCCTGAGCAGGTGGCGGCGATCATGCGGCGCATGGCGGAGCACGCGGTGGACGGGGCTGGCGGGGACGGCGATATTGGCGGGGCAGGAGGAGCTGGCAAGGCTGCCAAGGATGGCGGTGTTGGTGAAGCTGGCAGGGATGTAAGAGCTGGCATGGTTGCCGAGAGTGGCGGGGCGGAGCGGGTTCCGCCTGTTATTGCTACCAAGGCTTCCATCGAACAGTTCGCAGCGGTCGAGGGCGCGTTCGCGGACGGCTTTCTCGGCGCACACGGGCTGGCCCTCGAATACAACGAGACGGCGAGGATGATAATAGTTCGCGACAAGGCTCCCGAGGCATCGCAACGCCCGATCGCGGGACAGCAGCAGGCGCGTAGCGGCGAGGGCGAAGCGCCGTTGGGTGGAAGCGGCGCGGCAATGCTGGGCGGCGAGGGCGAGGCACGGCGGCAGGGCGGGCTGATTGCCGTCGTGTCGGGCGGGACAGCAGACATGCCCGTCGCGGAGGAAGCAGCGGTCACGGCGGAGTTGTACGGGCATGAGGTCATGCGCGTGTACGACGTTGGGATCTCAGGGCTGCACCGGCTACTCGACCGCGTGGACGACATCAGGAAGGCTGACGTGGTTATTGCCGTCGCGGGCATGGAGGGCGCGCTCGCGTCCGTGCTTTCGGGGCTAGTGTACCGGCCCGTCGTGGCCGTGCCGACCTCGATAGGCTACGGCATAACGCTCTCAGGGCTGACGCCGCTCTTCGCCATGCTGGGCTCGTGCAGCCTGGGCATAGGCGTGATGAACATAGACAACGGCTTCGGCGCCGCGCATTACGCGTCGATGATAGTCGGGGCGGGCAGGGCGTAGCTGCGGGGGTGGATTCGGCGAAGGAAAGGAGATAAAGCAACATGGCTACAATATATTTCGACTGTTCGTCGGGCGTCAGCTCGGACATGGCGCTTGGGGCGCTGATACACCTGGGCGCGGATGCGGACGAGGTGGCGTCGGAGCTGCGCGGCCTGCGCCCTGCGGCAGAGCGGGCGGGCATCGCGCTGGGCGAGTTTCGGCTTAGAGTCAGAACGGCGGGGCGGCAGGGCGT
>JAIRPC010000038.1 GCA_031257215.1 Eubacteriales Family XIII. Incertae Sedis bacterium | reverse complement strand
GCTGACCTGGTCTTTGACCCCACACTTGCCTGGCCCATGCCAGGACTTACTCCTAAACTACGCCATGCTCGCCGATAGCTATGCATATCGGTTTACGTGGATCCTTTTGCCCGTAGCTGGCATGGATTTTCAACCACAGACCCGCGCGGCTTCCCTGACTGCCCACCGCCCCGGCCTCAGCCAAGCGGTGGAGCAATAACCATCATACCAGATAATACGGTTTAAAGCCAACCTCGCGCCGTGGGCCACATCAGTAACCACTCCCGCCGCCATCGGCCCCCGACGCGAACGTGAACAGCGTAACGGCTTCCGCGCCCGCGTCTTTCAACACAGCGGCACAGGCGTCGGCCGTGCTGCCCGTCGTGAATACATCGTCTATAAGCAAAACGCTTCCGAGGGTCAATTCGCCGCCGCCTATCAGCTTCCGCGCGTACTCGCCCACGGCGAAAGCGCCCGCCATGTTCGCGCGCCTGCTTTCCGCGCCGAGGCCGCTCATGACCGCGGTTTCGCGCCTGCGCAGCAGTATGTCCGGCGCGAACGGGGCGCCTATGAACCTCGCGAATATCCGAGCTATCAGCTCGGCCTGGTCGTAGCCCCTGCGGCGCTTCTTGTGTTCGGCCATGGGAACAGGTATGACCAGCGGCGCCGCGCCGCCCTCGTATTCCCATCTGTCGCGCATGGCTTCCGCGACTGCCGCCGCTATCCACGCCGAATCCCTGTACTTCATGGCCCTCACCATATCGCGGGCGCGGCCGGAATAGTCGCAGCACGAGATGCCGCCGTCAAAGCTGCGCCCGCGCGCACGGCAATCGCCGCATACGCCGTCCACCCTGTGCGGCGCGAGAGCCTTTCCGCACAGGCGGCATGTCGCAACGCCGTCCGTGTGCCAGCCTATCTCGCGGACGCACCTGTCGCAGAGCGAGTATGGGCGCGTGCGGTCGATAAGCCTGCCACAGGCTGCACAGTAAATCCCTGATGGAAAAAACAGATGGGCAGCTTCCCGCAAAGCGTCCGTGCTGAAATTCATCCGCGCTTTTCCCCCTCCGCGCATGAGCCTGCCGCGCTAGAATTCATCGTCGCCGACACCGATAAGGTCTGTGCCAAACACAGCTTCCGCGCCCGCGTCACCCAGCTCAGAATATTCCGCCAGGAACGAGCGGAGCGCGGAATACCTCGCGAGGCTCTTGTCGTTCGCGATCATGCGGCGCAGGCTGTCGGGCGAGCCCACAAGCGCCACCAAGGCCTTGCCGCGCGTCACGGCCGTGTATATGAGGTTGCGCGTCATGAGCATGGGCGCGGCGTTGTACACGGGTATCACCACGGCGGGAAATTCGCTGCCCTGGCTCTTGTGGACGGTTATCGCATAGGCGTGCTCGATATCGAGAAGCCCCTCCGAGCCGAGGCTGACATGCTTCGTGTCGTCGAACGCCACGGTCACCGCGCCGGAGCGCCTGTCAATGTCCGTTATCACGCCCATGTCGCCGTTGAATATCCCGCGCCCCTCCGAGCCGTCGGACGAGTCCGACCAGTCGAGCGAGTAGTTGTTGCGCGTCTGCATCACTCGGTCGCCTACGCGGAAAACCCTCTCGCCGTATTTCCTCTCGGCCAGCCCCTCCCTCGGCGGGTTTAATACTTCCTGCAATTCCTTGTTAAGGTTAATGCTTCCAAGCAGACCTTTCTTCATAG
This sequence comes from Eubacteriales Family XIII. Incertae Sedis bacterium, assembly GCA_031257215.1. Lineage (GTDB taxonomy): Bacteria > Bacillota > Clostridia > Peptostreptococcales > Anaerovoracaceae > JAIRPC01. Next base: position 8,053 of record JAIRPC010000038.1, on the reverse strand, counting down.
GTGTCAGCACCTGGATGCCAACAGGGCCGCGCGAAGGGCTGCCATCGCGGCCATCTGTCGGCAAGCCGCTGGCGAACGGCGGCAAATGCCCTGTACACAGCTTTATCACCTCGCTGAGCGCGTCCACGCCCGCGCCGCGCTCCATCATGAACAGGTCGTTACACGCTCCGCTGTCGGCGTTGTTGCCAGAGTCATTGCCGACACCGCCGCCCGCCGCTTCCATGCCGCCCTCCGCGAACGGGTACTCGCCGCGGTTGATGCGGTGCGCGCCTACGGTGATCATGCTCTCCGCGGCCTGCCTGTATATCTCGGTCAGCACGGCCGCGCCGACGCGCTCGCTCGCAATGATGTCGCGCAGGACATCGCCCGCGCCGACAGGCGGGAGCTGGTCCACATCGCCGACTATGACAAGCCGAGCGCCTGTTTTCATCGCGGCAAGCAGGGCCTCCATGAGAAGCGCGTCCACCATCGACGCTTCGTCGATGATGACCGCCTCGCAGTCGAGCCTGTTGTCCGCGTTCCTGCCGAAATACATCCTGTGCGCGGCTTCGTCGTAATAGTATTCGAGCAGGCGGTGTATCGTGGAAGCCCTGTGCCCCGTAGCCTCCGCCACGCGCTTCGCTGCCCTGCCCGTGGGAGCCGCTACCGCAGTTTTGAACCCCGCGTGCTCGAAGATGTCTATGACCGCTTTTATAATGGTAGTCTTGCCCGTGCCGGGGCCGCCCGTGATGACGAACACGCCTCCCGCTATCGACTGCTTCACCGCGCCGCGCTGCCCGGGCGAAAGCTCTATGCCAAGGGAAGCCTCCGTGGCTCGAATCAGATCGTCCGCGTCCGCGTAGAGATGGCGCGGCTCGGCGTTCATCAAGCGCATCAGGTCTGAACAGATATGGCGCTCCGCGATCAGGTACGAGCTCAAAAATACGTATGGCGCACCGCCAACGCTCGCTTCCATAGCACGCCCGTCGAGAGCCAAGCTGACGAGCGCGTCGTCTATATCGTCGCTCGTGACATCAAGCAGCTCGACAGCGCGATCCCTAAGCTTTTGCCTGGGGATGCAGGTATGTCCCTCCGTCGCGTACCGCGTGAGGATATAGAGTATACCTGCCGCCGTGCGCTGCGCGGAGAAAAGCCCGTTTTCGCGTTCACGCAAGCCGACCTCCTGGCCATCCGCAAGCCCCGCGAGAAGCCCGCCGCCCGACACCTCCCCCTGGGACAGCGCGGCGGCAACGGCGTCGGCGGTCTTGAAGCCAATGCCGGGGACTTCAATGGCAATGCGGTAAGGCTCCTTGCGCACCACCGCGGGCGCGTCCTCCCCGTAGGCCTCAAACAGCCTTACCGAGGCAGAATAGGAAAAGCCCATGCCTTTCAGCTCCTTGATAAGCGGGCCTGGCGGCGAGGCGGCCGGCGCAGCTCCGCGCGCAAGCTCGCCCAATACAGGGCCTACCATGTCCGCTTGTATATCTGGCGGTTGTCGAGCGTCCATACGCGGTCGGAGAACCCGCCTACCGCCGCGCCCGCGAGAGCCTCCTCGAAATCGTACATCTTCGCGTCAACCATGTCCAGGTAGTGCAGTGCCTCCGCTTCGGGGAACATCGGCCGCCTTGGGCTGCCGAACTCCGGCTCGTAGTGGTGCGACACTATCATATGTTCGAGCATGACCGTCTTTTCGTCGGAAACCCCAAGCTCGCCCGCGAGCTGCCTGATCCGCGCCGCGCCCTGCACCAGATGCCCCAGCAGAATGCCCTCAAAGCTGTACTCCGACACCACCCCGTTCTCGTCCGCGTTCATCTCGCGGAGCTTCTCAATGTCGTGGATGATGACACCGCAGGCCAGCAGGTCGGGCTCCAGGATCGTGTAGACCTCGCAGTACCTGTCCGCCATCATGAGCATGCGCTTCATATGCCACAGAAGCCCCGCGTACTCCGCGTGATGGTTGCGCGATGCCGCCGGGTAGTAGCGCAGGCTGTCCCTGTTGTCCGCAAGCAGCTTGACCGAGACTGCACGCAAATCCTCATCGCCTATCCGCTCCGCGCGCTCCATGATAAACCTGAACATATCATCAGGATCCTCCGGCGCGGACTTGTAGAAATCGTTTCGATCAAGCCCATCCTCCTGGTTTGAATGCCTGATTTTTGATAATTTTAACTGCCGAGCGTTATTCCATTCCGTGACGAGAGCCTTCACCTTGATGATATCGCCCGCCTTGAAGCGACCCAAGCCTTCAAGCTCCTCGTCCGAAATATCCCATTTCTTGGCGAACAAATCGCCCGTGCAGTCGGCGAGCCGCAGGTCGAGGTATTGCTTCTTGTTCGAGCCGACCTTGACCGAAATCTCTTTGATGAGGAAAAAGTCCACGATCTCCTCGCCCGTGACAAGCTGGTTGATATAATGTTCTTTCATAATGTGGTCACAACGTTCCCGTTATTGCTCCTCTCCGTAGCCCAACATGCGATAAGCAGTCTAGTTATTGGCATCGGAATCAGATAACCCGATACCATATTATTATAGCACAGCCTACTGTATAATTCAAGTGTAATTTACATTAATTGCCGAAAGCCTGTATGGGTTTCAACAGCAAGATGAACCGCCATCCAGCGGCGCGGATACCGCCGCATCGCCAGGTGCGCCGCAGCCGAACGCGCCGAAATGCACGGAGCGGTCGCCCATTACCGAGAATGCGGCGGCATAGCGAGTGTCCGTGAGCATCGACGCAGTATTGCCGCAAACCAGCATGGGCTTTCCCGTGTAGAAGCGGTGGTGGTCGTCCAGGTCAAAATAATGCGGGAAGCCCTCAATGCACCCGTCGTAGCAGGCAACCTGGCCATAGTCCTCGCAGATGTCTTCAAGGCCGTCCAGCTTGAACGCGCGGATCGTTCTCTCCGTGAAATTCGCGAAGCCTACCTTTTTCTCTATCTCGCTGTTGCCGATAGTGATGCCGCGAACCGAAAGGCAGCGGAAATCCGTGAAGCCCACGCCCTGCATGACGCGCCTGAAATCCTCGGTGTACATGGCGCCGCCAAGGCACTCGCCGCGCAGCAACGGGTCGGTGCGGGGTGCGTCAGGAATGCGCCTGTCCGCAAACACGTCGGAAAAATACAGCTCGCCGCCAGGCTTCAACACCCTGTGGATTTCCCTGAACACGCTTTCCTTGGACGTGGACAGGTTGATGACGCAATTCGATATCACAACGTCCATAGACGCATCGGCTATGCCAAGCGAGCCAAGATCCTCAATATATCCGTGCAGGAACGTGACGTTCGACCTTTCATAGCCAAAGCGAGCCCTCTGCTCGTCCTCGTATTTCCGTGCCACGTCCAGCTGCTCCTGCGTCATGTCCACGCCGACCACCCTGCCCCGCTCGCCGACGAGCTTCGCCGCCACGTACACATCGCGGCCGCTGCCGCACCCGAGGTCAAGAACCGCCGCGCCGTCGAGCAAGGGCGGTATGGGCGAACCGCAGCCATAAAACCGCTCCATCACCTCGTCGGCAATCAAGGGAAGCACGGCTTTCACTTCGTCCGACAGAGCGTCTGGCGAACAGCAGCAAGCCCCGCTCTGCAAATCACCCCTGCCGCCAAGCGTGCGGCCATAGTATTCCTTTATGCTTTCCTGCAGCTTGTCCACAATATGCCTCCATCAGCCTGGACACATTTCGATAAACTGCTATCACTTGCGTTTAATGGCACGCTTGCTCGCCTTTACAATATCGCTTGCGGTAAGCCCATATCTTTCTGCAAGATAGCCAACAGGACCTACTTCACCAAACTGATCATGTACACCCACCATCTCAACCGGAACGGGTTTGTTCGAAACGAGGACATTGGACACAGCCGCGCCAAGACCTCCTACAATATTGTGGTTTTCAGCCGTAACGATAGCCCCAGTTTTGTCTGCTGACGCAACTATCGCTTCTTCGTCGATCGGTTTCCATGTAAACATATCAATAACGCGGGCTGAAATATTTTCTTCTGCAAGCAAATTGGCGGCTTCTAATGCCTGGCTTACCAGATAGCCGCTCGCTATTATCGAGACATCGGATCCATCGCGCAATAGCACCGATTTTCCGATGGTGAACGTCGAGCCATCCTCATAAACGCGCGGTGTTGTTTTGCGTACTACGCGAAGATAATGAACGCCATATATATCGACAATTTGCTTCAATATATTTTTGAGCTGAACTGTGTCCGTGGGTTCAATAACGGTGGCTTGCGGGATAAGGCGCATAATGCCCATATCTTCAAACGGCATATGCGTTCCGCCATTAAGCGAAGCAGTAATCCCTGGATCAGAGCCAATAAGCTTCACATTCAATTTGGCATAGGCAGCGGAAATAAATACTTGATCAAGCGCACGGCGTGTCATGAACGGAGCGAAAGTGTGCGCAAATGGTATCTTGCCCGCAACTGACAATCCTGCCGCAACGCCAACCATATTAGCTTCCTGGATACCGACATCCACCGCTCTATCGGGAAACTTCTTCTGGAAAGGCTTTGTGCCCATAGCCGTCATAAGGTCGGCATCCAGCAATATGATATTATCGTTTTTTTCAGCTAACTCGATCATGGTTTCGCACATCGCGGAACGCATTTCTTCATTATCGTTTTTTATTTCTTTTAAAATATTGATACTCATATTCTCACCGCCTATATCTCATCATAAGCTTGCTGCATTTCAAGAAGAGCTTCATTTTTTTCGTCTTCTGAAATTGTTCTGCTGTGGCTTCCAGCTTTGCCTGCGGTAGCAGTCCATCCATTGCCTTTTACTGTATCCAAAACAATGACGCTAGGGGCTTCAGTTTGGCGTTTTGCCAGCTCGATTGCATCGTCAATCGCAACTGGGTCATGACCACATACATCTGCTGCAAACCATCCAAAACTGCGGAACTTCGCTGCGATATCCCCTAGACTGTTGACTTCGTCGGTGGGGCCATCTATCTGCAGGTGATTGTTGTCAACAAAAACAATCAGGTTAGATAATTTTTGTTGGGCGGCAAATAATGCCATCTCCCAAACTTGCCCTTCCTGTATTTCACCGTCGCCAAGGATAAGGTATACTATGTTTTCAGCTTTGTCCAATTTATGCGCCAGCGCTATGCCTGCCGCGGAAGATGCCCCTTGTCCGAGTGAGCCAGTAGTCATATCAATACCCAAAGTAAGATTTCGGTCGCAGTGGCTAGGAAGCATTGTGCCTGGGCGATTGAGTGTATCCAGTTGTTCAAGCGGGAAATAGCCTCTTAATGCTAGCGCCGCATAAAGCCCCGGGCCGGCATGCCCTTTGGAGCATACCAGCCAGTCACGACCTTTCCACTGAGGATTTTGTGGATCATGGCGCAGCTGGCCACCATATAACACGGCCAAGAGATCCGCCATAGAAAGTGCCCCTCCTATATGCCCGACCCCCAATTTCGCAATCATTTTGACTGTTTCCATTTGGATTCTTTTTGCGAAACGTTTCCGTTCACGCGCTGTTTCCTTATCCATATAAATCCTCCTAATAAAATCTCGGATAATAACTACTTCATTTTCACTATGCCAGCTTTACAGCGGCAGGCTCTTTCCTACCTCCGCGACTGTATCGCCGCCTGCGCGGCCGCCAGCCTTGCTATTGGCACGCGGAACGGGGAGCAGGATACGTATGCCAGGCCTGCTTTGTGACAGAACTCTACGGAGGACGGGTCGCCGCCGTGCTCGCCGCAGATGCCTAGCTTGATGTCGGGCCTTGTCTTTTTGCCCAGCTCGACGGCCGTCGTGACCAGCTTGCCTACGCCGTTCTGGTCCAGGCGCGCGAACGGGTCGCTCTCGTATATCTGCTTCTCGTAGTACGAATCGAGGAAATTGCCAGCGTCGTCGCGGCTGAACCCGAAGGTCATCTGGGTCAGGTCGTTCGTGCCGAACGAGAAGAATTCCGCGGCTTCCGCGATCTCGTCGGCGGTGAGCGCCGCACGGGGTATCTCTATCATCGTGCCGACGAGGTATTTCATGCCCGTGCCGCTGTCCGCAATGATCTTGTCCGCAGTCTGCGTTATGATGTTCTTCACGTATTGCAGTTCTTTCAGCTCGCCAACGAGCGGAACCATTATCTCTGGCACTATCGTCCACTCTGGGTGCTTCTTCTGTACGTTCAGCGCGGCCTCTATGATGGCGCGGGTCTGCATGACACCGATCTCGGGATAGGTCACGTCAAGGCGGCAGCCCCTGTGCCCCATCATCGGGTTGAACTCATGCAGGGAGGTTATCTTCTCTTTGAGCTTGGACACGGTGATGCCCATGTCCGCCGCGAGCGCCACTATGTCGTCCTCGTCGGTCGGCAGGAACTCATGCAGCGGCGGGTCAAGCAGACGGATAGTTATTGGCATGCCCTCCATCGCTTCATACAGCCCCTCGAAATCGCCGCGCTGCATCGGGAGCAGCTTCGCCAGCGCCGTTTCGCGCTGCGCTGCATCCTCGGAAACGATCATCTCGCGGATGGCCGCTATGCGGTCCGCCTCGAAGAACATATGCTCGGTGCGGCAGAGCCCGATGCCCTCCGCGCCGAAGCCGCGCGCCTGCTGCGCGTCATGCGGCGTGTCCGCGTTCGTGCGCACTTTCAGCGTCCTGTATTTGTCGGCCCATCCCATGATGCGGTCGAAATAGCCGCTGATGGAAGCGGGAACTATGTCGATGGCTTCGCCGTAGACATTGCCCGTCGTGCCGTCGAGCGAGATGAAGTCGCCCTCGTTTATCGTCCTGCCTCCGAGCGTGAAGCTCTTTTCGTCGTCAGCTATCTTTATCTCGCCGAGCCCCGCCACGCAGCATGTGCCCATGCCGCGAGCCACGACCGCCGCGTGTGATGTCCTGCCGCCGCGCACGGTCAGTATGCCCTGCGCGTAGTTCATGCCCTCTATGTCCTCTGGCGAGGTTTCGAGCCTGACCAGCACGACTTTCTTGCCGCCGTCCTTGGCCCAGCGCGTGGCGTCCTCGGCTGTGAATACTACCTGCCCGACGGCAGCGCCCGGCGAAGCGCCAAGCCCCTGGCCGATGGGTACGGCCTTTTTCAGAGCCGCCGAGTCAAACTGCGGGTGAAGCAGCGCGTCCAGCTGTTTCGGGTCTATCATGGACACCGCTTCCTCCTCGGTGCGCTTGCCCTCGTCCACGAGGTCGCAGGCGATCTTGACCGCCGCCGCCGCCGTGCGCTTCCCGTTGCGAGTTTGGAGCATGAACAGCTTGCCGTCCTCTATGGTGAACTCCATGTCCTGCATGTCGCGGTAATGATCTTCCAGCTTCTGGACGATATTCACGAACTGCTCGTAGACGGCCGGGTTCTGGTCTTTCAGCTGCGAGATGGACTGTGGCGTGCGGACGCCCGCGACGACGTCCTCGCCCTGCGCGTTCATGAGGTACTCGCCGTATAGCCCTTTCTCGCCCGTCGCCGGGTCGCGCGAGAAAGCGACGCCCGTGCCCGAGGTGTCGCCCGTGTTGCCGAACACCATGGCCTGCACGTTGACCGCCGTTCCCCACGACGCGGGGATGTCGTTCATGCGCCTGTAATAGATCGCGCGGTCGTTGTTCCACGAGCGGAATACCGCCTTGATAGCGCCGAAGAGCTGGTCGACCGGGTTCTCTGGGAAGGGCTCGCCGATCTTGTTCTTGTACTCGGCCTTGAACTGCTCCGCGAGCTCTTTCAGGTCGTCCGCAGTCAGATCGGTATCGAGCGTTACGCCGCGGTCGCCCTTCATCTTGTCGATAAGCTCCTCGAAATATTTCTTGCCCACCTCCATCACGACATCCGAATACATCTGGATGAAGCGGCGATAGCTGTCGTACGCGAACCTCGGGTTGTTCGTCTGCTTCGCGAAGCTCTCAACCACGGTTTCGTTCAGCCCTAGATTTAGTATCGTGTCCATCATGCCCGGCATGGACGCGCGCGCGCCCGAACGGACGGAAACGAGCAGGGGGTTGGCGGGGTCGCCGAATTTTTTGCCCATGATTTCTTCGAGCTTTGACACGAACTCCAAGATCTCCGCGCGGATATCGTCGTTGATCTTCTCGCCGTCCTCGTAATACTGCGTACA
>JAIRPC010000149.1 GCA_031257215.1 Eubacteriales Family XIII. Incertae Sedis bacterium | reverse complement strand
GCACGCCGCGAGCAGCACATAGCCCCCGACCCACACGACCGCGAGCAGCGGCACCATCAACAGTCCTGATTTTATCCTTGTTTTCACAAAACTCCTTCTTTCTCCGTGTCTTTCGTTGTGCATCGAAGCTCTCGCTTATGCTTCATTGCCCTTGTTCGGGCTTGTGGATCCTCGTGTCAAGCACGAAGATGACGAGGGTTTTGGCATTGGATGCCGGCTCGGGCTACCTGCCGCCGAAGCGCCTGTTGCGGCGGCTGTATTCCTCTACGCAGCTGTCGAATATCTCGGGGGTGAAGTCCGGCCACAGCACGTCCGTGAACACGAACTCGCTGTACGCGGTTTCCCATAGCAGGAAATTCGAGAGCCGTTTCTCGCCGCTCGTACGTATCACGAGGTCGGGGTCCGGCGCGCCTGACGTGCTTAGCTTCTCCGCGAAACGCGCTTCGTCTATGCCCGACAGGTATCCGCTGATGTCCGCGCAGCCCTCGCCGCACTCGCGCACGGCTTCCGCCGCCAGCTTTTTCGCGGCGCTGAGGATGTCGGCGCGGCCGCCGTAGCCCAGGGCTATGATGAACCGCATCCCCGTGTTGCCCGACGTGTCCCTGATGGTGCGTTCCAGCGCCGCCCGCGCGTCAGCGGGTATGGGCGAGTAATCGCCTATGACCGACACTACGACGTTGTTCTCGATCAGCTCACGCAGTTTCAGCTCCACGAATTTCACGAGCAGTCCGAATATGCCGCTCACCTCGTCGGCGGAGCGCTTCCAGTTTTCCGTGGAAAAGGCGTAGACCGTCAGGTATTCCACGCCGCGGTCAGACGCGTGGCGCACTATCTCCGTCATGGCGTTCATGCCAGCGTTGTGTCCGAACAGCCTGGGGCGCCCTTTTTGCTTCGCCCAGCGCCCGTTGCCGTCCATCACGACGGCGATATGGCGCGGAACAGGGCTATCGCCGCCATGCGCGGCCTGGTCAGCCGAAGAGGCTTCCCTGCCCGACGTTTGAGTGTCATGCACAGCACCGCCCGCGGCTTCCTGGCCCGCCGTTTGCCCGCCCTGCACAGCCTTGCCCGCCCGGGCCATCAAACTTCGAGTATCTCCTTTTCTTTTTCCGCGACGATCTCGCCTATCTTTTTCACGCAGTCGTCCGTCTTTTTCTGGACGTCCTTTTCCTCGCTTTTCAGGTCGTCCTCCGTGAGTTTGCCGTCCTTTTCCTGCTTTTTCAGCTTCTCGTTCGCGTCGCGCCGCTCGTTCCTTATCGCGACCTTCGCGTCCTCCCCGAATTTGTGTATCAGCTTCGTCAGCTCCTTGCGGCGCTCCTCTGTCAGCTGGGGTATTTGCAGCCGCAGGGATTTGCCGTCGTTGGACGGGTTGATCCCGATATTCGCCGCGCCTATCGCTTTCTCTATGTCGTGCAGGGACTTCGGGTCGAAAGGCGCGACGAGAAGCGACCTGGGGTCGGGCACTGAGATATTCGCGATCTGTTTCAGCGGCGTGGGAGTGCCGTAATACTCCACGACCACCTTGTCCAGCAACGCGGGGTTCGCCCTGCCCGCCCTGACTGTGTTCAGGTTCTCTTTGAGGATTGAAACGGTTTTTTCCATTTTGCTTTCGAGGGTTGCTTGTATGTCGCCTTCCATTTTTCTACCACCTTTCGCTCTTGTCCTACACTATTATTGTCCCGATCGGCTCGCCGCAGACCGCCCGCAGCACATTGCCCTTTTCGCTGAGCGCGAATACGTGAATGGGTATGTCGTTGTCCCTGCACATAGCCGCCGCCGTGCTGTCCATGACGCCAAGCCCCTTTTCGAGGACCTCCTGATGGGTGAGGCTGTCATATTTTACAGCGTTTGGGTCGATATTGGGGTCGGCCGAATACACGGCGTCCACTTTTTTCGCGAGGAGTATGACCTCCGCGTCGATCTCCGCCGCCCGCAGCGCTGCTGTCGTGTCGGTCGAAAAAAACGGGTTGCCAGTGCCCGCGCCGAAGATGACCACACAGCCCCTGTCCAGGTGCGCGATAGCGCGACGCCTTATGTACGGCTCGGCTATCTCGCGCATCTCTATCGCCGTCTGCACCCGCGTCTCCACGCCCGTGGACTCGATAGCGGATTGCAGAGCCAGGGAATTGATGACCGTGGCCAGCATACCCATGTAGTCCGCCGTCGCGCGGTCCATGTTCTCCGATGTGCGCCCGCGCCAGAAATTGCCGCCGCCGACCACCAGCGCCACCTGCACGCCCAGCTCGGTAACCTCCTTTATCTCGGACGCTACGGACGCCAGCATGGCATCGTCAAGGCCTACCCTGCCCTCGCCCGCCAGCGCCTCACCGCTTATCTTCAATATCACGCGTTTGTATTTCGGTGCCATAGGCATATACCTCCATCGTGAAAGGGAGTGCTGACCGCACTCCCTTTGTTCAGCCTTCCATCTGTTTCGCAACTTCCTCCGCGAAATTTTCTTGCTTTTTCTCTATGCCCTCGCCTACCTCGTAGCGCACCATTGCCGCCACCTTGACAGCCTTGCCGATATCCTTGGCGGAATCGGACAGGTACTGCCCTACCGTTAGATCGCCGTTCTTGACGAATTTCTGTTCGAGCAGGCAGGTTTCCTTCAACTCTTTTTTCAGGCGCCCCTGGACCATCTTCTCCACGATATCCTTGGGCTTGCCCTCGTTCAGCGCCTGCTGTACGAGGATCTCCTTTTCTTTCTCGATATAATCGGGGTCTACCTGGCTCTCGTCTATGAAGCGCGGGTTCATGGATGCCACCTGCATGGCGATATCCTTGCCCAGCGTCGTTACCTCGCCCACGCCCGCTTCGGTTTCAAGCCCGATAATAACGCCTATCTTGCCCGCCCCGTGCAGGTAGCCCACGTAGACAACGCCATCCGCGTCGTGCTTCTCGGTGCGCCTGATGTGGATGTTCTCGCCAATGGTCGCTATGAAATTCGTCAGCTTCTCGCCTATGGTCTGACTCTCGTCGTATTTCAGGGCGGCGAACTCGTCCGCACCCTCTGCCTTTTCCGCAAGGCTGATGTCCGAGAGCTTCTCCACGAAGTCTATGAAGTCCTGGTTCTTCGCCACGAAGTCCGTTTCGCTGTTTACCTCTATGATGGCGGCCTGCTTGCCGTCCTCCGCGAGCTTGATGCGTACAAGCCCCTCGGCCGCGATGCGCCCCGCCTTCTTCGCCGCCTTGGCAAGCCCTTTCTCGCGCAGCACGTCGATGGCCTTGTCGATATCGCCGCTCGTTTCGGTCAGCACATTCTTGCAATCGAGCATGCCCGCGCCTGTGCGCTCCCTGAGTTCCTTGACCTTTGCGGCTGTAATTTCGCTCATAGTTTTGTTACCTTTCTATCGATTTTCCTTTTCACATTTTCAAATTCGATTCCCGGCATTGTGCCAGGATGATTCTGCAATATTACCAATTTTCGTCTGTCGGTGCCTGCTCTGCCGGGGCTTC
>JAIRPC010000157.1 GCA_031257215.1 Eubacteriales Family XIII. Incertae Sedis bacterium | reverse complement strand
GAGCTTGTCAGCAGGTATCTGTCGGACAGGCTGGACGAGGAAGATTTCATCAGCGGAAATTATTATCTCATCGTCAGCTCGCCGGGCATGGACCGCCCGCTGCTCACGGACGGGCATTTCGAGCGCTACCGCGGGGCGCTTGTGGACGTTTCCCTCTACAAGGGGGTGGACGGGCGCAAGTCGTACAGCGGGACGCTCGTGGAGCGGACGGACGACAGCGTGACGATAGCTGACGAGGATGGGCGTGAAGTGAACCTGCCGCGCGAGCTGGTCAGCAAGGTGAGGTTGCAGGTCATTTTTTGAGAATAAGTTATTTTTTGGCGCTGGCGGCGGCAGAGTATAGGCGCGGTTCGCTGGCGATAAAATAGGCAGAGTACAAATTATTGCGTTAATTATTCAGGAGGGATCATGCCAATGGATGGCAAAGAAATTGCGGCGGCGTTGGAACAGCTCGAAAAAGAAAGGAATATTCCAAAGGCGAAGCTAGTAGAGGCACTTGAACGCGGGCTCGTTTCCGCTTACAAGGGCAAGCACAAATGCCCTGATGCGGATGTGCGCGGCGTGATAGACACAAAAACAGGTGCGATAGAGCTGTACCTTTATAGGAACGTCGTTGACGAGGTGGAGGATCCGTGGCTCGAAGTCGCGATCGACGAGCTGAACCAGTACGAGGGCATTCGGGGTACGGTGAGCGTTGGCGACCAGAGCGCGACGGCGTTGGATTTTGAGAATCTCGACCTCGGGCGCATTGCGGCGCAGACCGCGAAGCAGATAGTGGTGGGGGAGGTGCGCGATATCGAGCGCGGCATGGTCTACGACGAATATATCGACCGCGTTGGAGAGCTTGTAACAGGCACGGTACAGCGCGTGAGCAACGACACGGTGTTCGTGAACCTCGGCAAGACGGAGGGACTGCTTGCGCCCGGCGAACAGGTCAGGAGCGAGCATTACACGGTCAACGGGCGGCTTCGCTACTACATATTGGAAGTAAAGAAATCGCAGAAAGGGCCGCAGGTATTCCTTTCGCGGTCGCACCCCGGGCTGGTGCGCAGGCTGTTCGAGCTTGAAGTGCCTGAGATTTCGGACGGAATAGTGTCCGTGGAGAGCGTTGCCCGCGAGGGCGGCAGCCGCACGAAGATGGCCGTGCTTTCCGCTGACGAGAGCGTTGACCCTGTGGGCGCGTGCGTTGGCACGCGCGGAGTCCGCGTCCAGGCGGTGGTGGACGAGCTGTTCGGCGAAAAGATAGACATCATCCCGTGGAGCGAAAAGCGCGACGAGAATATCATGAACTCGCTATCGCCCGCCAAGGTGGAGAAGATCATAGAGGGCGAGGAGGAGAACGAGTTCATCGCGGTCGTTCCCGACTACCAGCTCTCGCTCGCGATCGGCAAGGAGGGGCAGAACGTGCGCCTCGCGGCGAAGCTCTGCGGCGTGAAAATAGATATCAAGAGCCACACGCAATACTACGGCGATCCGCAGGTCGCAGTCAGCCTGGGCGGCGAGCTTGACGAGGACGGCTACCTGAATCCAGACGATTTCCTGTCGGATAGCGAAGCGGACGAAGCTGCTGACGCGGTGGACGGCGCACAGGACGCCGACGGCGAAGCGGCCGCGGCAGACGAAGCTCCCGAAGCAGCCGAGCCAGTAACGGAAACGGACGCGGCTGGCGATGTGCAGGATGCTGACAGCGAAGCGGGCGAGCCGATAACAGGCGCGGATGAGGACACCGACGCGGCTGCGGAAGCTAGCGCGGCTGGCGAAGCCGAGGAAGCCGCCGCCGATAAAGTCGATAACACAGTGGAAGAAGTGGAAGAAATAGAAGAAGCTGAGGAGAACACCGAAATACAGGATGAAAAGCAATAAGATTCCTATGCGCCGATGCGTCGGATGCATGACCTCAAAACCGAAAAAGGAATTGGTGCGCTTGGTTGCCGCTGACGGGAAACCGCGCGTCGACAGCGCGGGCAGGGCGAACGGCAGAGGCGTATACCTCTGCGCCGATTTGGAATGCCTTGAAAAAGCGCTGAAAAAGAACGCGCTTACAAGGGGACTGTCGCTCAACGGCCTGGATGGTGAAGCAAAGGATATTATAAGATTGGAATTTAACAAACGTTTCCAAAAAGACGATGAATTGGATGGGGAGGTGAAGGCATGAGGATACACGAGCTGGCAAAAGAACTCAATATCGAGAGCAAGGAGGTGCTGGCCCGCGCACAGGCTATGGGCCTGGATGTCACGAGCGCGAGCAGCAGTCTTTCCGACGGCGAGGCGGCTACGCTAAAAGACCGCATTATCGGAAAAACCGCCGCGCGAAACAAGGGCAAGGGCGCTTTTGGCGCGGCGAACAAGGCGAAGCCAAAGCCCGCGAAGCCTGAGACAACTATCGTGCGCGTCAAGCCGAAGGTTCAGGAAGCGGAGAAGCGAGAGGAAGTCCATACGACCAGGCGCGCGAACGTGAAGCTCCCCACGCCGCCGAAGCCAAAGGCGAAGCCTAGCGATACCCCTGCGGACGGCGGCGGTGTAAGAGCCGAGACCAAGGCTGACAGAATAGACAAGACGGACAAGGCCGACAGAGAGGAAAAGGGCGACAAGCCCGAACGGCAGGATCGCGCGGACAGAGGCGACCGCCCCGCAAGGCCTGCGGGGATCGCGCCGCCGCCAGCTGTTCCTGTGGCGAAGGCCCCGTCCGCCGCTCCCGGCGTTAAAGCCCCGCCGGCCCCGTCGGCGGCTCCGCCGGTACCTGGCGCCAAGGGTCCCATTATCATACCGAAAGACGAGCCGAAGCCTGTTGTTGAGGAACAGCCGCAGGCAAGGCCGCAAGCGGGGGCAAGGCCTCCCGCAAGGCCAGGTGCGCCTGCCGCGGGGATGAGGCCGCGAATGCAGCCCGCACAGCCCGTCGGCGGCGCGGGCGCAAGGCCCGGGGCAATGCCCCCAGCCCAGGCGGCGCCTGGCGGCGCACCCCAACCGCAGGTCGCGCCATCTGCGCCGGCCCCACAAGCCGCGGGCGTAGCGCAGGCCGCACCCGGCACACAGGCGCAAAGACCGGGACAGGCGGCGGCGCCCGCGCAGAGCGGAGCCAAACCGCCGCAGGGCGTGGAGCAAGGCAGTGCGCCTGGCGCACAGGCCATCCCTCCACAGACGGCAGGCAAGGGCGCGGAAGCGCACCCACAGCAGAGCCAGCCACCAAAGGATCAGCCGCAGGCCGCACAGGGCGGCGCACAGACCGCGGGCAAGCCCGACGGTCAAAAGGGCGAAGCTGGCGGCAAGGACGGTTCTGGCGGCAAGCCTGACAGAAGCCGCGAGCGCCCGCGCGGCAAGGACGGCAAGAAGCCCGCAAAGGGCGG
>JAIRPC010000031.1 GCA_031257215.1 Eubacteriales Family XIII. Incertae Sedis bacterium | reverse complement strand
GTTATGATGCCGCCGGGCATGGCGAACGTGCCAAGCCCCGCAGCGTATGCCGCGTGCCGCTCGGACCAGTTGACCCTGTACCTGCGCGTCGGCGAGCCGCCGTCGAGCTTTGTTATTTGGAACCGCTCGTCCAAGGACGGCGCGACCGCCCTCGCCGCGCCAGTGCCCGCGCTGTTACTCGTACTCACGCCCGCGACCGCCCTCGCGCTGTTATTCGCACCATCGTCAGCCCCTGCGCCCTCGGCGGGAATATTTTCAATAACCTCCAATAAATATCTCGTGGCGGCTTCCACGCAGCCCTGCCCCTCTATGCGCCCGTGAAGCCATTCGAGCGACACGGGCCCCTTGCCGCGGTTGCTTTCCCTCACGCGCTTGGACAGCGGGAAGTATACGGATATGACAGACCTCGCGCCAGGCAGCCATTCGCCGGGCGGCATGATGCTGAGATTCGCCTCGTCGCTGTCCGTGAGCGAGAGCAGATAGCTATCGTCCGCGCCGCACACGCCGACAAGCGGAGCGTCGAATATGCGCATTGCCCCAAGCCCAGGTTCGAGCGCCTTGTCCTCCGGCACGAAATTCTCGGCGGCCGCGCCAATCCACCCCGCAAGCAATTCCTGAATATTCCCAGCAAGCATCATCAACACCACGCCTTTCTTCCACATCGCCTACGACAGATTGTTATATAATTATACTATTATATACGATAACAAAGAGAAGGAGTTTAGCAATGATCAAACGTGTGACGGGCGATATAACAAAGCTACAGGTGGACGCGATCGTGAACGCGGCCAATGAAACCCTGCTTGGCGGCGGCGGTGTGGACGGGGCCATCCACAGGGCGGCGGGACCGGGGCTTCTGGACGAATGCCGCGGCATCGGCGGCTGTCCGACGGGCGAAGCGCGCATTACGAAGGGCTACGGCCTGCCCGCGAAATACGTGATACACACGGTCGGCCCTGTCTACCGTGGCGGCGGCAACAGCGAAGCGGAGCTGCTCGTGGCGGCGTATAGGAACAGCTTGGAGCTGGCGCTGGCGCACGGCGATATCAAGACTATCGCGTTCCCCGCCATCTCGACGGGCGTGTACGGATATCCCAAGGACGAGGCCGCGGAGCTGGCGGAGCGCACAGTAGGCGAGTTTTTCGACGCCCACGCGGACGCAGATATCGAAGTGACTTTCGTTACATACGGATAGTTATTGTTAACAATAACAGATAACAATAACGGGGCGCGTCAGCCGATGCCCTTTGCGGACAGGTTGCCCCACGGGTTGTCGTCGTCCCATTCAATGTAGAGCTCGCGGAATCCGTCCGACAGGAACAGCGGCAGATACTGGTCGAATCCGTTCGTGGACGGCCGCTCTTTCAGCTCGCCAATGTCCATCCAGAATATGCGCCCCTCGTCGGTCCCATCCGCGAGCCGCCCCGCGAAAGCCTCCGTGCGGAACAGGAACGCGAGGTATCTGTCTTTCGTTTCGCGGTGAACCCAGTGGATGATGCCGCAGGGCTCGGGCGCTTTTATCGCCAGTCCGGTTTCCTCCCTCACCTCGCGAACCGCGCACTCCGCAAGGCTCTCCCCGTCTTCGAGATGCCCGCCCGGGAACGAGAGCCCCGTCCAGCTTTTCACGCGGTCAATCACGACGGCCCTGTCAAGCGCACGGTCGCGCACCATCACCATTGTAGTGAGGTCGAGCTTAGGTGTCCGCTTCGCGCTGTCCATATGCCGCTATCCCGCCTTTCGGTCGCTTATGAGCGCGCCTAGGCTGCGGTCATATTTGCGCTCCGCCTCGGCCGAGAAGAAGCACGCGGGGAACTGCCCCATGTCCCTGTGGTACGCGACGCACTCACAGCATTTCGCGTGGTTCTCGCACGAATATGTGCAACTGCATTTGATGCTCGGATTGTGTTCGCATGACATCTCGCCACCTCCTTAGTTCAATAGATACCGATGTCCTTGATGATCACCTCGCCTGACATCTCGCGGCCTGGCTGGATGGTGTGCCCGAGCTTCTTGTAGGCGAAAGTGACCGTGGCGTCCGCCGTTACGGCCTCGCCCGCGGCCTCGCCTGTGTCGGCCGAGACCCCGCTGGGGATGTCGACCGCGAGGACCTCCGCGCCCGCCGCGCCTGCGCGGTTGACCAGCCTGACCGCACCGAGGAAATCGCCCTCTGGTGCGCGGCCGCCGCCGATACCGAAAATCGCGTCCACGACCGTCGTGGCGTTTGCGACGATCTCGCCCGCCTCCGCGCCACAACCGAAAACTATGGGCACGCCGTAGCTCTCGGCTATGGCCATCTGCCGCGCCGTTTCCTCGCTGCGCTTTTCAAGCCCGCCCACGAAAACGACCGCCGCCGCGTAGCCCGCTATATGCAAGAGCCGCGCTATCGCCACGCCGTCGCCGCCGTTGTTGCCGAGCCCGCATACGGCGGCCACCCGCGAGAGGTCAAATTCCTCGTCGTGAAGCGCCTCGACAGCCGCGAGCGCGGCGCGCTCCATCAGCACCATTGACGGGATGCCGTGCCTCTCTATCGTGTTATTGTCCAGCTCCTTCATCTCGGATGAGGTTACTAGCCTGTTTCCGTGTTTGTCTGTTTTCATTATCCTAACTGTCAAGCCGCTTGCAGGCGAACTCCGACGCGTCGAGCCTGAGCACGCAGGTGCGGGCAAGGACGGCTTCGCTGAACGGCAGCCCGTCGCCGCCGTAATGTGCCATGATAGCCTTGAGCCCATGAAGCTTTTCTTCCTCATCTGCCGCTCTGCGTATCACGCCCGTGCCAATCACGCTTTTGTATTTCATTGAGAAATCGCAGGAACTTTTGCCAACGACAAGCTCGTGGTCGGTGTCCATCTCGAAGCCCGCGTCCGAGCCGCCCTCTCCGCCCGCTTCTATCAGGTCGAGCTTTCTGCCCTCCGTCGCGCAATGGAACCAGAGCGTCAGCTTTGCGGCAGCGCCGGGTTCGCCCTCAACAAGCTCAAAGCCAAAGTTCAGAGGTACGATATACGGCGCTCCGCCCGTAGCCAGTCCGATGCGGCAGGCGTCGCACCTGTCCAGCACCCCGCGTATATCGCTGACTGATTTTACTTCCCGATCCGCTTTTCGCATGATTCTCTCCTCCTTATTTCACGAACGTCATTATCTTTTCGAGCGGCTTGCGGCCGGGGCTTCTCGCGCCGTCCTCGGGCACTCCAATGGAGAGCAGCGAAGCCATAAACCAACCGTTCTCATAGGTTGGGTCTATGCCGCCCACAACGGGTTCGCCGCTGTCCTTTTCGTCGCTTCTCAGCAGGCTGTACGGAAAATCCGTTTCGCTGGCTACGATATCCTCGATAGCCTCCGAAGCGTAATTCGCGCTTGTGAGCCAACAGCCGCCATAGCCAAGCTCGACCGCTTTCAGCATGAGATGCTCCACCGCCGCGCCCAGGCTCTGCATGCCGGGGCTGGCCAGATGCGCGTGCCGCCTGAGAGTGGCCGCGTCCGCGCCAGCGGCCTCCATCTCGCGGTAGCCCGTCGGCAGATAGGTCTGCCCCATGACAACGACGAGCACAGGCGCATTCGTGAAGAACAGCGTGAAGTTTTTCACGAATTTGCGGAACCGATCAGGCGTCTGCGCCGCGCCCGCGCCCTGCGGGATATCGGCGTTGGCAGCTTCCGCCCCGTCAACGCCGTGCGCCTCCATCCCCGACGAAATCTCCTCGTTGCGCCGCAATATCGCGTCCGCGATTTTGTCTATCAGATCCTTGCGCTTTATCACTACAAAATGCCAGTTCTGCAT
>JAIRPC010000160.1 GCA_031257215.1 Eubacteriales Family XIII. Incertae Sedis bacterium | reverse complement strand
CGATATGCTGATTGATGTTTTGCATACTATTACAAATGCGGCGTTGTCAATAGAATGACAACGCCGTATTTGGCTTACATATTTCATTGCAGGCGGCTTATTTCACCGTGATTTTGATAACCTTCTTCTTGCCGCCCACTTTCAGCGTTATCTTCGCTGTTCCTTTTGTCAGGGTGGTCAGCTTGCCTGCCGCGTCTATCTTTGCCACTTTTGCGTTGGAGGATTTCCAGGTGGCTATCGCTGTGGCTTTTTTTGTGAACTTCGCTTTTAGCGTTTTCACCTGGCCTACTTTCAGGCTGTTTGCCGCTTTTTTGCTCAGCTTCTTGATTTTGGCATCTTTCTTCGCCACATTTTTCAGGCTTTTTACTACATTCACCTTGACCACCAGCTTCTTGCCGTTCGCGGAGGTCAGCGTTATCTTGCCCGACCCCGGTTTTTTGCCAGCCTTGATGGTCAGCATCGCGTCGGCGTTGCCGATGACTGTCAGCTTGCCTGTGGCTTTGCCTTTTTCCACTGTGGCAACATTGCTTTTGCTGGCAGTCCATGTGAGGGTCTGTGCGCCCGCGGCCGTTGCGTAGGCTATGAAGGGGAGCTTCGCCGACTTGCCGCGCTTGACGTATACGGTCTTCTGCGTCACGCCGAAGCTGGCCACCTGCGCGGTCGGGACTGGATTGATGCCTCCGCCGCTGCTGATGCCGCCGCCGCTAGTGCCGCCGCCTCCTGCGCCGCCGCCGCCACCGCCGCCGCCGCTGCCGCCTGGGTCAGTGCCCGGGTCAGTGCCTGGGCCTGGCGTCCCGCCGCCGCCTGACGAGTCAGTCTTTGACAAATCCGTCTGGACAGGGGTATTGCTGGATTTGTTGGGGCCTTTTTGTCCGTTGCCAAGCTGGCCGTAGTAGTTTTCGCCCCACGCGTAGATCTTTCCGTCCGAACCCAGGGCAAGGGCAAAGCTGGGGCCTGCGGCAATCGATACGATATTTTTGCCGTCGAGCATTGACACCGCGGCCGGCACTGTCAAGGAGCCATTCGTGCCGTCGCCTAGCTGGCCGTAGTAGTTTTCGCCCCACGTATACACCTTGCCGTCCGAGCCAAGAGCGACCGAAAAATTCAGTCCCGCCTCAATGCCCACGATATTCTTGTCGCTGAGGAAGGCTACCGCAGACGGTGTGACATTGTAGTCAACGCCGTTGCCGCCGGGCAACGAATTTAGCTGGCCATTGATGCACTCGCCCCACTCGTAGACATTGCCGTTCTCGTCCAGCGCCAGGGAAGCGTCGTCTGATGTGGCCACCTTCGTGATCCGCGTGCCGCTGAGCGAGTCTACCGCCACAGGGGTGTTTCTTTTGTCGCCAAAACCGAAGTCGCTGCCGCTGATGGCAACGCCGAGCTTGCCATAGTCATTCGCGCCCCACGCGTAGAGCGCGCCGCCACCTGTCCGCGCCAAGCAATGGTTTCCGTTCGCGGAGATGCCCGTTACGGTCTGGCTGTTGAGCGCGACGACCTGCACGGGCACATTGCTCATCTCGCCGGCCTGGCATGGCAGGCCGACGCCAAGCAACCCGTTTCTGTTCGAGCCCCACGCGTAGACCTTCCCGTTGGACGTCAGCGCGAAGGAGGTGTCGTCGCCTGCCGCTATCGCCGTGACGGCAAAGCTGTCGAGAGCGCTGACCCTGGTGGGCGAGCTCCTGTCCTCGTCCGTCCCGTCGCCTAGCTGGCCGTACTCGTTGCTGCCCCAGGCGTAGACGTTCCCGTCCGCTGTGAGGGCGAGCGAGTGTTTCGTGCCCGCCTTGACATCCGTGACCGCCTTGCCGCCGAAGCCTGACGGGCTGACGAGATTTGGTATCAGCTTGTCCGTAGTGGTGCCATTGCCGAGCTGGGAATGGCTGTTGTCGCCCCAGGAGAAGACCTTGCCGTCCGCCGTAACGGCCAGGCAATGGGTTTCATTCGCCGCGATCTTCACGATCTTGTCGTTCGCCGACGCGCCGTAGCTGGCCTGCGCGGTGCCCGCCAAGACGCTGAGGGCCAGGGCGAGGGCCAGGGCGAGGGAGAAGAAGCGCTTCGGGCGGCCGCCTCTCCTTCCTTTGTTTTCTTGTAACATTAACTGATTCATTTTCTATACATTCCTTTCTTGGTTGTACATATCAATCATTTCGGTAATTAGGTTACTTTTTCATGCTTATCCGCTTGTGGATTGCGGCTCGGGGGCCGCAATGACGAGCGGGGGTGTTGTACATATCAATCATTTCACTGTAATTTTGATAACCTTTTTTTTGCCGCCTACTTTCAGCGTTATCTTTGCCGTTCCTTTTGCCAGGGTGGTCAGCTTTCCTGCCGCGTCTATCTTTGCCACCTTTGGGTTGGAGGATTTCCATGTGGCTATGGCTGTGGCTTTTTTTGTGAACGCCGCTTTTAGCGTCTTCACTTGGCCTGGCTTCATACGCTTTGCCGCTTTTTGGGTGAGCTTGCTGATTTTGACGCTTTTGGCAGTTACCTTCTTCTGGCCTTTTACCACCTTCACGGTGATGGCCAGCTTCTTGCCGTTCGCGGAGGTCAGCGTGATCTTGCCCGATCCCGGCTTTTTGCCTGCCTTGATGGCCAGCATCGCGTCTGCGTTGCCGCTGACCGTCAGCTTGCCTGTGGCTTTGCCTTTTTCTACCGTGGCCACATTGGCCTTGCTGGCAGTCCATGTGAGGGGCTGCGCGCCCGCGACCGCCGCGTAGGCTATGAAAGGCAGCTTTGCCGTCTTGCCGCGCTTGACGTATACGGTCTTCTGCGTCACGCCGAAGCCGCTCATCTGCGCGGTCGGGACCGGATGGATGCCGCCGCCGCTGCTGATGCCGCCGCCGCTTGTGCCGCCGCCGCCCGCGCCTGGGTCTGGCGCACCGCCTCCGCCGCCCGAGCCTGTGCCGCTGCCGCCCGTACCGCCGCCGCCACCCGAGCCGCCGCCGATGCCGCCTTCCGTGACTACACCCGACAAATCCATCGGGCGGGGGGTTTCATCACTATAAAATGCCGGTGAGTCGATACCCAAACTCCCGTAACTATTGTATCCCCATGAATAGGCCTCTCCATCAGCTGTAATGGCATAACAATTGTAATAGGTGCATTCAAGTGATACGATTTTTTTGCCGTCAAGCCCGACGATTTTGAGAGGATCCGGACAGTTGCTGCCGTACGGCGCACTGTTGTTAAGTCTGTTTAGGTTCCGTCCCCACGAATATATATTCCCGTTCGCATCGAGGGCAAATGACTGAAAATCATATGTCGAAATGTCTACAATATTCCTTCCTATGAAATATCTGATCAAGTGTGGGGTGTTGTTGTACGGAGAAGATATTCCCCCCTGAGTGCGATGCCCTCTCAGCGACCAACCCCACTCATAGACATTGCCGCTTTCATCCAGCGCGAGGGATGTATATCTTCCCGCGGCAATCTTCGTGATCTTGTTGCCGTAGAAAAGCCCAGATCGTACAATGACGGGCCGGGTCATATTGACTGGGGCGGCGGAATCCGTGCCTAGATTGCCACCAAGGTCATTTCCCCATGCATAGACCTCTCCGCCCTCTGTAAGAGCCAGGCCATATCCTCCCCTCGCGGCTATATCCACTATCACCGCGTTGCCAAAGTCCGCCTGGACAGGCACTGTGCTACACGGGCCTTCTGTTCCTATGCCCAGCGCACCTGAATAGTTAAAACCCCAGGCGTAGACTTTTCCGTCCGATGCCAGTGCATAGGAAATGCCCTGGTAGCCGATAGACTCTGAACCGCCTGCCGCTATCGCCGTAACGGTGACACCGTCAAGCGCGGTAACCTGGACAGGCGATGGGTAAACTGAGGCGTACGGATCGAATTGTTCTCCAACCGTGATTGGGGTGGCTCCTATGCCTAGCGCACCTTGGTCGTTAACGCCCCAGGCGTAGACCTTTCCATCTGCGGTAAGGGCAAGCGTATGATACCTCCCCGTAGCGATGTCCTTGACAGCTTTGCCGCCGAAAGCGGCGGGGCTGACGAGGGTTGGCTTATTTAGCTGATAGTCAGCGTCGATGATGCCAAGGCCAAGACCGCCATTGTAATTGGCGCCCCATGTATATACCCGGCCCGCCGCGCTCACCGCATAGTGATGATAGTCACTCGACGAGATCTTCACGAGCCTGTCTTCCGACGCGGGCACGCCGCTGTCAGTGCCGCCGCCCGTGCCTATGGCTCCGCCCGTGCTGCCGCCGCCCGCGGCGATACCGCCGCCCGTGCTGCTGCCGCCCGTATCGCCGCCTTCCGGGATGGTCCAGCCGCCGCCCGGCGTGACCGTGCCCGACAGATCCGCCAAAACGGGGACGGTTCTGAATTCATCTCCGCCGCCTTGGCCGTTGCCCAGCTGGCCATAGCGATTGCGCCCACAGCCATAGACCCTTCCTTCCGCGTCGAGGGCGAGCGAAAACCTGCCGCCCGCGGCGACCGATACGATATCCTTGCCGTCAAACCCGCTCGCCTGGACGGGGATGTAGCGCCTGGTCGTGGCGCCGTCGCAGAGCTGCCCGTCGGAGTTATACCCCCACCCGTATATCCTTCCGTCAGCGGCGATCGCATACGAGTGGTCATAGCCTTCCGAGATATCCACAATGTTTTTGCCCCTAAAAAAGTCGACCATACATGGGACGAGGTTGACAGGGCCGACACTGCACTGTGGCACCATACAGCTCAGCCCCGTCATGCATTGACCCCATTCATAGACATTGCCTCTGGAATCCATGGCCATGGACGACCAGAATGTCGCGGATATCTTCGTGATCTTCGTGCCTGCCAGCGCGCTGACCAGCGTGGGGGGGGCATCGATAGCCCCGTGGGTGCCAATGCCTACCTGGCCATAGCTATTGTACCCCCACGCATAGAGGCTGCCGTCCGCCGTAATGGCAAGCGTGTGGCCGCTTCCCAGGGAAATAGCCGTTATCGTCACGCCGTCCAGCTCCGCCACCGGTGCAGGGTCGCTGTACAAATCCCATTCGTAGACTTTCCCGTCCGATGTCAGCGCGGCGGATTTTTGAAATCCCGCCGCTATCGCCGTAACGGTGACGCCGTCGAGCGCGCTGACCCTGGTGGGGGCAGTGACGCCGCCAGGGGTGGTGCTGCTGTGGATGCCGCCCCACGTGTATACATTTCCGTCCGCGGTAAGGGCAAGCGCGTGATCTTGGCCTGCCTGTATATCCCTGACCGCTCTGTACCCGAATGCGGCGGGGCTGATGGGGGCAGGGGTCGATGTGTATGCGTTAAGCTCGTTGGTGCCGTAGCCAAGCTGGCTGTTGTAGTTGTAGCCCCAGGAGAATACCTTGCCGTCTGCGTTCAATGCCAGGACATAGCTTTCGCCAACCGAGATCTTCACGATCTGGTCATTCGCGGGCGGCGTGACAGTATTCGACATATCCGCCAGAACGGGGACGGCGCTGAATTCATCCGCGCCGCCTTGGCCGTTGCCTAGCTGATCCGCATCGTTGGAGCCCCATGCGCTGATCGCCCCGTCCGAGTCCAGGGCAAGGACAGCCATATAGCCAGATGCGATAGATACGATATCCTTGCCGTCAAGCCCGGGCACCTGGATAGGGACGGCGTGGCTGGCTGTCGTCCCGTCGCCAAGCTGGCCTGCGCTGTTGTCTCCCCACGCGTACACCCTTCCGTCCGCGCCCAAAGCGACCGATGAAGCGCGCCCTGTCTCGACGCGCACGATATTCTTTCCCCTAAAAAACCTGACAAGGGAAGGCGTGTCAAAGCTGTTGCCGAAACACGAACCCCACTCATATACATAGCCTCTTTCGTCCAGCGCGATGGATGTCGCCACCGATGTGTCTATCTTCGTGATCCTCGTGCCGCCTAGCGAGCTGACCTGCACGGGCTGGTTTCTCTTGTCGCCCGCGCCAGAGCTGCCAATGCCAAGGTTGCCTGAGCTGTTCTTCCCCCACGCGTAGAGCCTGCCGTCAGCAGTCAGCGCCAGGCAGTGATCCGCCTCCGCCGAGATATCCGTTATCGTCTCGCTGTCAAGGTCTGTGACCTGTACAGGCGACAAGCGCTCCTCGCTGGCGTCCATGGGTGCGCCGATGCCAAGCATCCCGTGGTAGTTCCATCCCCACGCGTAGACTTTTCCGGTCGATGTCACCGCGAACGAAACGTTATCGCCTGCCGCTATCGCCGCAACGGTGACGCTGTCTAGCCCGCTGACCTTGGTGGGGACATTCCTGCCCTCATTCGTCCCGTCGCCAAGCTGGCCGCGGTTGTTGCCGCCCCAGGCGTAGACCTTCCCGCCCACGGTGAGGGCGAGCGAGTGATCTCTCCCCGCCTTGACATCCTTCACCATTTCGCCGCCGAAGCTGGCGGGGCTGATGGGGCTTGGCACGGATTTGCTCTCGCTGCCGCCGTCGCCAAGCTGGCCGCTGTCGTTGTTGCCCCAGGAGAAAGCCTTGCCGTCCTCGTTCAGCGCCAGGCAATGGACCTCGTTCGCCGCGATCTTCACGATCTTGTCGTGATAGCCCCAGGTTGGGACATCATATCTGTCCGTCATCGCGGCGGCGCGGCTGGCTGGCGCGGTGCTACCTGTCTGTGCGCCGTAGCCCGCCTGCGGAATGCCCGCGAAGCCGCCTAGCGCCACGGCCAGAGCCAACATTGCGACTATCAGGCGATAGAGCCTCTTTGCGCCCTCCTTCCCTGGTTCTCCTATTGATTGCAACTGATTCATTTTTTGATACCTTCCTTTCTTGGTGTATCATTAGCTGTACATTTGTTGAAAAAATTTGTTGGAAATATTAGTGCTTATTATTTATACCCAAAAAATCGGGTTTTATTCACGGAAAATGAAAATTTTTTGCATACGCGAATATGCAAGGCCTTATCGTTGTGTTGATGAGGATGCGTGTAGACGCCGAAAGCATCGGCCCATATTTAGCCGGTTCCGTTTTCATTCCAATTTCCCTTTCATATATCCCGCGCCTAACCGCATGGCAGGACATATAGCCCAGCGCCGCCCTCGTTTCGGCCCATGCTTTTGCGTATATAAATGTACATACACAATGCGGGACGTTATAATAGTATCACAACAATGTGGATTTTACAAGAAAATATTATTGTCAAGCCTTTTTTTTGAAAATATTGTCGCCAAGCCATTTCGAGAAACTGATGCTTGTCTTTGTGGATGGGTGCGATGATTTGTCGTTGCGAACAAAAACAAAGCAATCCAGAGGATGTTCGGTATCTCTGGATTGCCGCGCAGCTTCGCTCCCCGCAATGGCGGGTTGCTGGCTGCTCTGTTCTATTTCGCGGGGCCTATTTTGCCGCTTTTGAAGGCTTTCAAGTAGTTCATGCAGTAGTTGTCTTGGCCCAGCAGGGCTTCGGTCGCGAAGATGGCTGCCCTCATGTCCTCCGCTGTCGGGTCTATGATCGCGCTGTCCATCCCCGCCGCCATTGCCAGCGTCAGGAACACGCGGTTGATGCTTCTCCTGTACGGCAGCCCGTAGCTGATATTGCTCAGGCCGGATGTGATGTGGACCTCTGGGTATCTCTCCTTGATGATGCGCACCGCGTCGCCGAAGCTGGCGAAAGCGTCGTTCATGGTCGCCAGCGTCGTGACGAGCGGGTCGATAAACAGGCGCTTCTGGTCGATCCCGTAGCTTCCCGCTTTCGCTATGATGTCGCCCGCTATCTGCGCCTTGACCTCCGGGTCGGTCGGTATGCCGTTCGCGTCGTCGCAGGTCAGCACCACCACGTTCCACTCCGTCTCCGCTATGACGGGGAACAGCTTGTCGCATTTCTCGCCCTCGCCCGAAACGGAATTGATAAGCCCTGGCTTTTTCGCGTGGGGTATCATGTCTATGATGGTGGACACGTCCGAGCTGTCTATGGAGATAGGCACGTCCGTCGCCTCCTGCACGAGCTTCATGAGCCATTCGAGGGTTTCGTGCTCGTTCTGCGGGTCTGTGCCCGCGCAAACGTCGATATACGCCGAGCCGTATTTCGCCTGCTTCTCCGCCAACTCCTTCACATAGGCATCGTCCTTCGTTTCGATGGCTTTGAGCGTGGCCGGTATAAAGCCGTTCAGCTTTTCTCCGATGATTATCATTTTGGTTCTCCTTTGCTATCTCGCGCCAAGCGCAACCGCTAAATCTTCCGCATATATTCTATCATCATTCTTCGCGCCGTTAAAACGCTTCTTCGCATGCGCGGCCGCCCAGTGCCACCCGCGCGCCGCGGCACCCGCTCACAGCTCCAAATACGAGTCGGCGTAGAGCGTGCGGTTCAGTATCACCTCGGAGGTCTTGACCACATCCATCAGGTGCTTGTCGTTCGGGTTCAGTATCGCCGCGCTCAGGCCGCACTCAATGGACATAGCGGTCAGCACGCTGTCCACTATGGGGCGCACTTCCTTAGGCATGCCGTTGGAGGCGTTGGACAGCCCCGCGACGGACATCAGCCCCATGTCGGAGAGCTGGCGTATGAATTGCAGGAACTCCACCTGCTTCTCCTGCATCCCCTTGATGACCAGCGTGAGCGGGTCGAACCACATATCGCTCTCGTCCATGCCCAGCCCCATGCCGTATTCGAGCATCTCCTGGCAATACTGCATGCGCTCGTCGTTGTCGCGCGGCACGCCCTGCTTGGAGCAAAGCGCGATGACTATCGCGTCGTTCTCGGCTGCCAGCCTGATATTGTCGAGCCTGTCGCCCGCGTCCGCCGAGTTGATGATGGGCTTGCCCTTCGACCTGTCATAGACCGCAATGCCCGCGGCGATGGCTTTCTGGTTGGCGGTGTCGAGCGCGAGCGGCACGTTGTCGAAATTCCCCTGCAACAGCTTCACGCCCCACTGCATCAGCTCCTCGCCGTCCCTCTCGGCAGGGCCTATATTGAAGTCGAGGTAGGTCGCGCCCGAGTCCAGCTGCTCTTTCGCCCGCGCGAGTATCGGCGCCTCGTCGCGGTTCGCCAAGGCCTCCTTGATGACAGGCGAAATGCAGTGAATCCGCTCGCCTATGATGATGAATTTGTCCATTTTTAGCTCCTCCTAATAGTTCCAATAATGTAATTTTATTGCTTCCGCTACGCCGCGTCCAGCTCTTTCAGGAATTTCACGAGCGAGGTCGCTTCGCCTGGCGACACTATGATATTCCACCCTGGCAGGTTTTCTTCCAGCTCGCCTTTCAGCACCGCGACCTTGCCTGGTATGAGCAGGTTGCGGTTCTTGACCTTGGATTCGATATCCGCTTCCTTTATAAACGCCGCGATAGAGCCCGCCGAGAACTTCCCCGCCGACCATGCCGTCAGCACGGAGTAACCGCCCGCGTCAGGGATGATGAGGTTCACGGGTATGCCGGAGCGCTCGATCTCGCCCGACACTATGAAGTACGTCAGCGCGAAGTCCACGGTCACGGCGCACACCGAGTTTTCGTCCGCGCCGTTGAGCGGGTAGTTGCCCGTTTCGACCGTCATGGGCTTCTGCGGGTCGGTGTATATGTTCTGGCGCAGCCCGAAGAGCGGAAGCGCCTGCGCGTAGCTCATGCCCTCCATTACTACTATGCTCCCGTATTTCAGGATGAACAGGGACGCGAGCGCTGTCTGCATCCCCGCGTCGCCGGGCGCCAGCTTCGCGACGTTGACGAGCGACGGGTAGCCAAAGCTGTGGTCGCCTGACTTGATGGCGGCGCGCCTTATCTGCACCGCGTTCGCGAACGCGCTCTTTATCGAAGCTGTCCCCACATCTAATATGATGTCCTTAACCCCGTCCTTTTCCAGAGCCTGCACCGTTTCGTGCAGGGCGTCCAGGCTGTCCGCGGACACGCCCAGGCTGACGCCGAATTCCTTGGCCAGAGCCGCGAACGCCTCACGGTTGTCTGGGTTCGCGCCGTTCAGCACGGGCCTGGCGTCCTTGATGGCCGAAAGCGCTTCCCTCGCCGCGCCCTCGTCGCTCACCGACAGGATCACCGCCTTGCCGCTGGCGGCCGATTTTTTCGCCGCCTCCACATACGCGGCGGTGTCGCCCGCGTATTCCAGGTGGATGATGTCCACGCGCATGCGCTCGCCGATCCGCTCGTAGTCGATCTTCGCGGCCTCCGCCATAACGGCGTCCGCGCCGGCCTCGTCCGCGCTGACGGCGAACAGCGTCTTGGACACGAAGGTCTTGTCGTGCCTGAACAGTACGGTTTCGCCGCCTAGGCTCAGCTCCGCGTCGGCGGGCCCTATCTTGAAGCTCTTCATGGGCGGCGCGGTGGCCTCGCCCAGCTTCGCCAGGGCTTCTTCCGACATATGCGGGCACTGCTCTATCTGCGCCGTGCCCTGCGCGACCTTCATGCCGAAGGCCATGCAGGTGGGCTGCCCACATTCCTTGCAGTTCGTCTTGGGTGTCAGCTTGAAAATGTCTATTCCTTTAAGTGCCATATGATATTCCTCCTGTTGCGCTCTGCTGTGCTATCCGCTACACCAGCTCCGCTATGAGCTTCGCGATAGTTTCGACCGATGAGGGGTGGCGCAGTATCACCGCGTCCGACCCCGCCGCCAGGCAGGCCGCAGCCGTGGATATCTCCATCTCGATGCCGCGCCTTTCGCGTGGCCCCCATTCGGGGAAATCCTCCTCCGATACCACCGACTCCTTGACCGACCAAGCGTCGCCCGCCACGGGCGTGATGACCGGCGGCTGCAACGCGTCGTCGTTCTGCGAGAGCGCCGCGAGCTTCACGCGCTCGATAGTGGACGAAAGGTATTCAAAGCCGTAGCCCGCCGCCGCGTTGCCGAGGTGCATGACATAGTTGCCGTGCTGTATACCCATCTGCGAGATGAGCACGTTCAGCTGCTTCGCCAGATTGATGTCCACCGCCGACTCCGCGCCTATCTTCTGCCCGTAGGCGGTGACGGCGGCGACCGCGATACCCTTGTAGTTCTCCTCCTTCGCGGACAGCAGCAGGGCGTTCTTGCCTTGGAGGGCCTCCGCTACCTTGGGCAACAGCTCCGCGTCCTTGTCCACGTTGTCCACGCCCTGTATGACGAGCGGAAGCGCCGATGCGTCGCTCGCCTCTTTCGCGAGGGCGGCGGCTTCGTCAGACGGGATATTGTCCCCGTTCGGGTCAGCGCTTTCGAGCTTCAAGCTCAGGAAGTCCGCGCCCGGGGCCGTGCATGCGCGCGCCGCTATCTCTGCCAGCGTGTTCGCCCCGTCGTAGAACGCCGCCAGCTCAGGCAGATCCCGGTCTACGCCCTTGTCGGAGATCTCGATGCCGACGAGCGGCCTGTGGGCTATCGGCGCGTCGAACGAGTAGAGCGGCAAAACGCCCGCGCCGCCGAACGTGACGGCCGCGCCCTCGGGCCCGAAGCTCACCTCCTTGATGCTGCTTGCGAATATTTGTGGGTCAGGTTTGAATGTCATAGATGCTCCTCCTTGCGTTTCGCTTACATTATTGTTGTTCCATTGGCGTTGTTCCTGTTACTGTTACTGTTATTGTTATTGTTATTCTGTTATTCTTGTTCTGTTATTGTTATTCCTTATCCTGCTTGACAAAAAATCGGGCGGGGCTTGCCTGCCCGGCTCCTGGCCGCTAGAACATGGGCTCCATTTCGAGGGCGGGATGCCCTTTCTCCGCAAGGAACTCCATGAGCTTTTCGGGGTCCTCCGCTATGGTTTCGTCGCCTATGAGGTCGGTGAAATTCTCGATGCCGTAAAGCTCCTTCGCCGTGGCGTTCAGCTTCCCCGCCACGAGGTCTTTCAGCGCCTTGGGCATCCACACGATGCGCGCGGAGCCGCCCTCGGCCTTCATGAATTTGCGCGACGCGATAAAATGCTTGCCGTGCCCCATGAAGCCTGGCGTCTGCACGCCGCCGCCCGTCATTGACGCCATCTCCGGGAAGGTCATGCCGAGCGGGGTTATTCCGACATGCTCCCTGTTGACGATCACCACCCCGTTGGAAAACGGCTCTATGCCGCAGATGCACTCAAAGCAGCCGCAGCTCGTCATGGGGTCAACCATTATCGAGTAGAGCGAAACGCTTTCGAGGTTGCCGTGCGACGACGCCACGACGTTCTCGTTCACGTCCTCCCATATGCCGATCTCGGGATCGATCACGCGCTCCTTTGTGACCACCTGGCACGGGCCCTGCGGGTTTAGCTGGTTGGTCGCTTTCGCGTCGAGCCACGACACCGCGCCGCACAGCCCAAGCCGCTCTGGCGTGACTATGCAGACGTGCGACGGCGAGAACGACTGGCAGAGGATGCAGTTGTAGAACACCTCCACGCTCTCGTCCGTCAGGGTTTTCAGCCTCGCGTCCCTCGTGTCGTACACCTCGTTCGCTTCCGCGCGCAGGCGTTTCAGGTCGTCCGGCTTCGTGTATATCTTCACCTGGCATTTGTCCACCACCGTGTCGTACTCGCTCATGATCTTCGCGTACAGTATCTCGCCCAGATGTTTCAGGCGGAAGCCCGCATCGAATGCCGCCTTGCTGACGCGCACGCGGATGATATCGCGCTGGCCCGTGTGCATGACGCCTTCGGCGCAGTTGACAAAGTAATGGAAGTTCCGCTCGAACACAGGCTCGAAATCCTTCTGCATGTTCTTGCCCGCGACCTCGGCTATGAACCCTATGCCGAGCTTTTCGCCCTCTGGGGTCTCGTCTATGTCGGGGCCGAACACCTCTATCCTATGATCCTCTATCTCGTGCGCTTCAAGCGTGCGCACCAGCTCGAACGAATCGAAGCGGGAGCCGTCGTAGTCCACGCGCGTGTCGGGCTTGCGGACTATCTCGCCCTCGAACGCGCTCGCGAACGCGACTGGTATGTCCACGTTGGTTATTTTCAGCTTGATGTCGCGGGCTTCAAGCGAGGTCTCGATAAACCTCCGCGTGTCTTTCTGTATCAGCAGGGTCTTTGGCACGGGCCACATATCGTTCTCGTCGTCGGTGATGACGGGGAAGCCCATGGCTATCGCGCCCGCGCCGCAGGAAACGACTAGGTCGCTGACTGGCTCGTAGACATTCACGAAAGCGTGTATGCGCCAGAAGGTGTATTCGTCCAGCTCCCACCTGTCGCCTGGCTGCACCGCGCCGAATATCATGGCCGCCCTGTTCACGAAGGATATGATATGCGCCACCTGCCAGATGTCGGGCCCGACCGCGACCACGCGCACGGGGAAGCCCATGTTCAGTTCGCGCCGCCTGGCCTGTTCTATTATTTCGCCGAGCAGGAACACGAATATGCCCCGCGTCTGGTAGCCCTTGATGATGTCCACCGCCTCCTCGTCCGACGGCGCCCTGCCGTAGATGACCACGAAGCCGGGGATGTCGTTCGTGACGAGCGGAACGCCCAGCTCGCGCACCTCGGCGTCTGACAGATGCCCGTGGTAATTCCCCTCGTACGGGTCGGCGCCCCTCGCGTATTTGCAGGCCTCGATGGCTTCCGCCGCCATGAACACGCCGAACCCCGTCTTGAACACACCGCTCGTGTTGTCCTCGCGCGTGTTCCACGCCTTGGCCTCCTCGAACGCCTCCGCGAGCCCGCCGACGGTCGTGACCTGGCGCTTTGTGTACGACAGAAAATTGGCCAGATAGTACGCCGTGTTCGGCATGGCCAGCGGTGCGTCCGCCCCCAGCTCGTCCATAGCCTCCGCTATGGATTTTTCCGCAAGCGCGTACATCTCGTCCGCGCCGTCAAATACCCTGTCAAATAATTTCTTCATGTCCGTATACGCTCCTTTATAGCGATAACCTCCTCCGCAAACGCCTCATCATTCGCGAGCGGCGCTTCGCCCGCCTTGTCCGCCTCCATCACGCCCGCGCCGAAGCTGATGAATCCGAGCAGATCGCCCTGCGGCACCCTCTCGTGGATGAAGTCCCTGTCCGCGCTGCCCATGATCTTGTTCGCCACGACGCTCACCTGCTTCACGCCGAGATCCGCCGCGAGCGCTTTGATCCGCTCATACGTCTGCACACTGCGCGCGCCTGGCTCCACGACCACGATAAACCTGTCCACCATCCCAGCCGTGCCGCGCCCCAGATGCTCGATCCCCGCTTCCATGTCCATTATGACCACCTCGTCCGAGTGCAGCACGAGATGTGAGATGACCCTCTTCAACATCACGTGTTCAGGGCAGACGCAGCCGCCGCCGCCCGTATCGACAGTACCCATGACGAGCAGCTTCACGCCGCCTTTGTCCACCGCGAACCTTTCGGGGATGTCGTCGACGCGGGGGTTAATTTTGAAAAATTTGCCGTAATTTTCTTTGTCCGCGCCCGTGCGCTCCGCGATCAGTTCAGACATAGCGGCAATGGGGCTGATGGCGGCAACCTCGTCCTCCGTAAAGCCCAGCGCGAGCCCGAGGTTAGCGTCGGGGTCGGCGTCAACGGCAAGCACGCGCCGCCCGTCCCAAGCGTAGAGACGCGCGAGGGATGCCGCGAGTGTGGTTTTGCCGACGCCGCCTTTGCCAGTGATCGCAATCTTCATGTTATTGCTTGTCTTTCATTATTTATCAAATGTCTAACTGTCTAAATGTCTAACAGCTTGCGCTTTGCTTCTATTCCTTCTATTATTGCTTTCACCAGCTCGTCGGGGTCGGTGCTTATGGTGTAGCCTGCGCCGCTTATCTCGCGCGTCCCTTCTGTTATCAGGTTCACCATCTGCTCCGAGCCGTGGACCTGCGGCTTGATACCCAGGTAGACATCCAGGCCTGTCGCGACCACGTAGTTCGCTATCGCGACGGCCTTCTCGCTCATCCACTCGGGCGCGCAGCCCACTACGGGTATCTTCGTGATGCCCACGCCCCAGTCCTTGGCGATGCCCGTGGCGAGCAGCATCATGCGGCTGATGTCCACGCACGCGCCCATATGCAGTATCGGCGGTATGCCGACCAGCGTACACACACGCCGCAGGCCGTCGCCGCAAAGCTCCTTGGCCTCCTTGCTCATGAGCCCCGACTTCGCGGCGGCCTGCGCCGCACAGCCGGTGGTGACCACGAGGATGTCGTGCTCCATCAGGGTTTTCATGATGTCGATATGCGAATAATCGGGGCGAACCTTCGGGTTGTTGCACCCGACCATTGCGACCGCGCCCCGCAGCACGCCCGCCCTGATGGCGTCGATGGCGGGCTTGTACGAGCCGCGCTCCTGTGCGCCGCCGTTCACGGTCAGAACCTCGTGGCTGCTCGTCACGTCGTCCAGCTCCGATATTATCTGTTCGCAGGGATAGCCGACCGCGGCCTCCTCCTTGTGCTCCGGGATAAAGACCTTCTGCGGATCTCTGTTCTTGTAATTGTCCACCGCCTCCTCCACGAGCTTCTTCGCCTGCTCGAACGCGGTTTCCGTTTCAAACTTCACGTATATCGAACCAGGTATGCGGGCGACGGGCGAGGATGTGACGAACAGGGTGTGGAAGCAGTCGGTCAGGGGCGCGAGCGCGGGGAATATGCACTGGATGTCCACGCACATCATCTCGACAGCGCCCGTCAGGACGGCGTTCTCCTGTTGCAGGAAATTGCCCACCATGCGCACTCCATGGCGCATCGCTACCTCGTTGGCGGTACAGCACAGCCCCGTCATATTGATGCCCTTCGCGCCGACCGACTTGGCGCGTTCCTGCAGCTCGGGCAGCTCCGCCGCCAGCACCATCATCTCCGAAAACGCGGGGTCGTGTCCGTGGACCACTATGTTCACCATGTCCTGTTCGAGGACGCCGAGGTTGCCCTCGGTCGCGCGCGCCGTCGGCGTGCCGAACAGAATGTCCGAGAAGTCCGTGCCGATCATACTGCCGCCCCAGCCGTCGGCCATGCCCACGCGCAGGCTCTGGCGGACGAGCGTCGGCGCGTCGGCGGTGTTGCCCATATGCGTCATATGCAGCGATGTGGAAACCTCGCGGTCTATCGCGCGGGGCGCTATCTCCTCCCTGTCCCATAGCTCCTGGCGCTCGTCGGTGGCGCGCCTGATATAGTCGAGCGTGCCAAAGGGCTTGCCGAACTCGTTCAGCCCGTGGAGAGCAACGTCGTGCGCCACGTCGTATATGTCGCGCCCCTCGGCCTCTATGCCCCACTCCGCTGCGATGCGCATGAGCTTCGCCTCGTCCCTGATCCTGAACTGTCCGTCAGGGCTGGATTTCAGCAGGGCGTGCGCCATCTCCCGCGCGTGGTCCGAATGCGCCGCCGAGCCCGCCGCCGCCATGCGCAGGTAATGGCGCCCCGCGATAGTGTGCGCGTCCGCGCCGCAGATGCCGCGATCCGCCTTTGGCGTGATCCGGCACGGTCCCATAGAGCATATGCGGCAGCAGATGCCCTCCTCGCCAAATTTGCACTGCGGCTGTTGCTTCTCCTTGCGCTCCTGCCAAGTCTCCGCGCCCGCGCCCGCCGCCATGCCGCGAAGCTTTTCGGTATCGGCTTCGAGCTGTTCGACCGTCGTGAAATTTAATTCTTCTTTTCTCACAGTATCCTCTCCAATATCTCCTCAAACGCTTTTCGCGAGGGCGCGTCCTGCGGCAGTGTAGCCGTCGGCCTCCCTTCCGCGTCGTACTCAGCGACCAGCGGGTCGTTCGGCACGACGCCCGCAAGGCTCAGTCCCTGCGCCTCGATCTCGTCAGATATGCCCTGCGCCACGGCGGAGCCCGCTTCCGTCTGCGGAGCTTTGTTGACTATGAAGTCTATCGACTTCGGCGTCAGCCCCAGCTCGTGGGTCAGCTCCTGTATGCGCCCCGCCGCCTGTACGCCCCTGCGCGAACAGTCGGACACGATGATCATGCGGTCCACCTGCGGCAGGACGCCGCGGCTCAGATGCTCCATGCCCGCCTCGTTGTCCACGACAAGGCAGCGGTAGCTCCCCGCGTATTTCGCGATATGGCTTTGGAGCAGGCCGTTGACAAAGCAGTAACAGCCCTTGCCCTGGGTGCGCCCCATGACGAGCAGATCGTAATCGTCCTCTTCCGTGATGGCCGTGGCAAACCTCGCGTCAAGCCACTCCTGCTTGGATATGCCCGGCGGGATGGGGCTGTCGTCGTCCATGTCCGCGCCGTTGATGGTGTCGCGAAGCTCCGCAAGCGTGGTTTCCGCCTCCGCGCCGAGCACGTCCGCGAGATTCGCGTTCGCGTCCGCGTCCACCGCGAGTATAGGCGTCCTGCCCTTGCGCGAGAGCCAGTCTATGACAAGCCCCGAAAGGGTGGTCTTGCCCGTCCCGCCCTTTCCTGTTATAGCGATGATTTCAGCTGTATTAGTCATATCAGTATTGTAATCCACAGCCACAACGCTTGCAATCAGACGGATTCACGGTTTTTCAGGTGATGCTTCGTACAGAATGTACGAAAAGGGGATGGGGTGGGTATCGGACAATTTGGCTGTGGCTGGGTGATGGGGATTTGTATACGGCAGGCCTGCTGTGATATTCCGCCTTCCGGCGGGTTCGCTTCGCGAACCCGCCGGAAGGGGGAATCCGTATGCCCTTTGCTCAGGCTAGTGGAGCCTGTCTATTTCGTCCTCGGGAATGCCTGTGTACTTGCTGATGATAGCGGCGTCCATGCCGTCGGCTTTCATCTGGCGGGCGATTTCCAGCTTGCCGCTTTTTATGCCGAGCTCCTTGCCTCGTTTCAGCCCGCGTTTTTCGCCGCGCTTCTCGCCGCGTTTCTCGCCGATTTCTATCCCCTCGTCCCTGTTCGCTTTCAGCGACCACTGCCATTTGTCCTCGGCCTCGGCCAGCCTCTGCTCGCGCTCCTCCGCGCTCAGGCGGCGTATCGTCGCGACCACCTTGCCCAGTTCAGAACCCTCTTTCGCCAACGCTTCCATCTCGCACTCCTCTCTCGCTTTCATGAGCCTCAGCCACCGCCAGAGCTGCGTATCGTCGCTCGCGTCCGGCAGCTTCGGAAGCTCCAGCGTGTGTATCTCCTGCATGTCCGACAATAGTGTCCCATTACTCATATTGTACCATTTAAATGTATTGAAGTGGTCGTTGTTTTCTTTCAGTAGCACAAAATCTGTTATTATTATAGAAATCGTCTTGTTCAGCTTATCGTACCTCTCGCCACTGCCTAGCCGCGAGGCGAACAGCCTGTCGCTGTAATAGATGATCCTCTCGCGGAACGCCCTTTCGCTTTTCAGCTGGATTTCGACGTTTGATTATTGCGCTTATTATACCATATTATGGTTATATGTCAAGAAGATTTGCACGTTTATGTGTGATTTTGGAAATCGATTGGGTTGCTGTGGCAGATTTGCAATAGCGATAAAATGGCGAGGTTGCCCTCAATGACGTTTCATCTTGTTGTGGATGCTCTTTTTTCTCAGATAAAAAAATTTTTTATCATGAATAAAACGTGTTAAATTGGGTATAAGTATATAAGATAGTTATCGCACGTTGTGGAATGGAAAACTGAAACAGCTGAACTCCCAAGGCAAGACGATACTAATGGTGAGCCACGGCAGGCATCTCATGGCTCAGGCGGGCAGGGTTGTTTGGTTGTAGGGCGTGGATGTTATGCCCGTTTACTAAGGATTGTAGATGATGAAGATTTCAAAATTCCAGATAGTTTGTCTTTGCGGGTTTTCCTTGGTGGCGTTCGCGGCAATCAACAGCTTGCTTGATTTGTGTGCGGAAAGGATATTTACTGTTGTTGCTTCCATCTTTTTTGCTGTGATGATGGTGCTTGATATTGCCAGGTATCACAAAAAGAAAGATGTGAAATTTTTTCGGGCAATAAAATTTGATGCAGTATGGCTTTTTGTTGCGATTGCACTTGGTGCGCTCCATTTCTTTTGGTGACTGGTGCGCGTGTTAGTATGATACGGCAAGCCTGATGCAATATTCCCTTCGGGGATGACAGCACGTGCGCAGCCCGTGCGCCGTCAGGGGGCAACGTTCGCCACGCTCACTCCTCCGCTCGCGTTGCTCGCTTCGCTGTCCGTTTTTCCTAGCCGTGCTAGCGCACGGGAAAAAAAGCAGCGCCACCTCCGCGTGTACAGCCTGTATACCGCAACTGATGAGTGGCAACTCGTCTGCCCTTTGCTCAGGCTAGTGGAGCCTGTCTATTTCGTCCTCGGGAATGCTTGTGTACTTGCTGATGATAGCGGCGTCCATGCCGTCGGCTTTCATCTGGCGGGCGATTTCCAGCTTGCCGCGTTTCACTCCGCTCTTTAAGCCGAGCTCCTTGCCTCGTTTCAGCCCGCGTTTTTCGCCGCGCTTCTCGCCGCGTTTCTCGCCGATTTCTATCCCCTCGTCACGACCCTCGTCCCTGTTCGCTTTCAGCGACCACTGCCATTTGTCCTCGGCCTCCGCCAGCCGCTGCTCGCGCTCGTCCGCGCTCAGGCGGCGTATCGTCGCGAC
>JAIRPC010000137.1 GCA_031257215.1 Eubacteriales Family XIII. Incertae Sedis bacterium | reverse complement strand
ATGCCGTAGCGCTGCGCGACGAAGCCCATGCCCCAGATAAAAGCGGTGAGCATCAGTATGAGAGATGATTGCAAAGTCTTGTTTTTCATTGTTAAAATTCCTTGTATAATAAGCGTTTTCGGCAATTTCGCGCCTGTCTATCCAATGTATCAGAGAGCGGCGAAAAAAGCAAATGGGAAGTTATGCATGATTTTACTATAAAAACATTTAAAAAGTTTATAATAATACTTTACAACAGAAAGTTTATTGCGTATAATATATTCAGGCGATGAGGTTGTTTGTAATGTAATTCTCACAACCCCCCATTCCTCATCGTAGCATCCTCCAAGCACCCAACGCTTGGGATTTACACTTCTTTGAACCCTGGCTTACCCTTACTCCCGAGCCAGGGTTTCTTTTTGCCTGTTTCATGCCTAATGTTTCTTAATTTGCCAGTTTTCACACAGGCAAATATACATATATATAAACATTCAGTTATACGAGGTTATTTCGAGTAAAATTGCCCTCGCACAATTATTCCTACATATTATATGCTGTTTTCTGTCGTCCTGCGCGTGGGGTCAGACTTCCATGGATTCCGCTATCAAACGGGGGATCAGCGCTTCCGCGTTCGCTACAAAGGATTCCTTTGTCTGCATCCCTGTGGCGCGGATCACTCCGTCGTAGTATTCGCGGGTGAAGTCGCGCACTATGCTGTCCTCGTCCATCCCCGAGTGGTGGCGGGACAGGATGAATTCCGCTTTCTCACGCGTTTCCCTGCGTATGTGCGCGGGGAATGCTTTCGCGCCCTCGCCCGAGAGCAGTCCCGAATGCGGCAGCAGCAGGTGGCATGGCGCGAGCTTCTCTATGAGGTCTATCGCCGCGAGGGAGTCGCGGCAGCTCGTCATGAACGAGGGCCAGACGATATCGCCGAACATGAAGCCCGACGATTCGGAGCCGGCGAACAAGTCCTCCCGCTCGAAATAATATGACATGCTGCAATTGGTATGCCCCGGCGTATTGTACACGCGCACGACCGTATCGTTCGCGCTGATGGTATCGCCGCCGGCCACCACCATGTCAACGCGCAGCTCCGAGGTGGTGTCCTCGCCCACCTCCGCGCCCACGAATTTTGCGGCGGCAACGTCCAGGCGCCTGATCATCTCCCTCGCGCCAGGGCGCGTGAATACGTAGGCGGCGTACTCTGAAGCGACCACCTTGGCTTCTGGGAACGCGCGGGCGATAGTGGGCGTGCCGGCTGCGTGGTCAAAATGCGAATGTGTGAGCAGGATGTAGTCAAGCCCGCGCCCCGCGAGCGCGGCTCTGAGGTTCTCCGCTGTGGCGTCCGCGCTGAACGAAAGCCCCGTGTCCACGAGGAATGTGCCGCCGCCTGTGGCGACGAGGAATGATGTGCCGCCGGGGTTGCCCGTCACGTTGGTTATATCGAATGCTGTTGTTTTGTCCGTCATAGTTTCTCCTCTTGTATTCTTGTCATCGCTGTCTGCGCGTCATTCATGACAGCCCGTATTTTTTCAGCCGCCGCGCCACGCTGCTCTGGCTCATGCCGCAGGCGCTTGCTATCTTGCGCGTCGAGCCGTACCTCTCTTTATAATACCCGAACAATTCCTTTTCGTCCATATCCCCGCCGGCTGCGCCGCCCACGCCGCCCACGCCGCCCGCGCCGGCCGCAATGGCATCGCCCGAACCGCCTGCGCCGCCAGAACCGCTATTCGCCGCGTCCGTTTCCCTCGTCCTGAGCCAGCCCGCGTGGCGGTTGATGTCGGATACGGTGATCTCGCTGCCAGGCGAGTCGATAAAAAGCTTCTGAATGAAATTGTCCAGCTCCCGCACATTGCCGTACCATGGGA
Source organism: Eubacteriales Family XIII. Incertae Sedis bacterium (assembly GCA_031257215.1). GTDB lineage: Bacteria > Bacillota > Clostridia > Peptostreptococcales > Anaerovoracaceae > JAIRPC01. The sequence continues at coordinate 1,805 of JAIRPC010000137.1, read as the reverse complement.
ACATCTCGATCAGTTTCGAGCCGTTCTGCTCCATGGTCTTGACTATGCCGTATTTGTCGCTGTACTTGCGCAGCATCAGCTCCGCCATAGGCAGTATGTCCTCGCGCCGTTCGCGCAGCGGCGGCACGTAGAGATAGAACACGTTCAGCCGATAGTACAGATCCTCGCGGAAAGCTTTCTGCCGCACCATGTCCATCAGGTTTTGGTTCGTCGCGGCTATCACTCGCACGTTCACTTTGATAGGCGCGTTGCCGCCCACCCTGAAAATCTCGTTTTCTTCGAGCGCCCTCAGCAGCTTGGCTTGGAGCGCGAGGGGCATTTCGCCTATCTCGTCCAAAAACAGCACGCCGTCGTTGGCTTCCTCCCACAGCCCTTTCTTCCCTTTCGGGTCGCTGCCCGTGAACGCGCCGCCCACGTATCCGAACAGCTCCGTTTCAAGCAGGTGGTCAGGTATCGAGGCGCAGTTTATCTTCACGAGCCTGCCGTTCTTGCGCCAGCTTTTTTTGTGGATAATCTCTGCGGCGATCTCCTTGCCCACGCCCGTTTCGCCCGCAATGAGGATGTTGCAGTCGTAGCGCGCGACGCGCATGAGGGTTTCGAGCAGTTCAAGGGATTTCGGGCTTTCAAAAACATAGCTGCGCGGATCCTCTATTATCCCTTTCGAAAGCTTGAACAGCCGCCCCGCCGCGTCCAGTATTTGGAGCCACGGGTAACGGAAGTCGCTCACGAGGGCGGCACGTATCAGCTTCTCAAAATCCGGCGTCCCCGCTATGATATCGCGGAGAACGCTTTCCTGGTTGTCGAGGTAGCCGTGGTAATAATGCACGATCAGTTCCTTGCCGAGGATTTCCGCCGCCAGCCCCGCCGTCTTGCTGTTCGCGCCCAGGTTCGCGAAAAACACCTTGCCATGGCTTCGCGGCAGCATGACGCAGGCAGGCTCCGCCATAGGGCGGTGTGAGCAGTTGATGACTACGTCGTACCTGCCTATGTCCCCCAGCTCGCGCGTCATGGCGGTTATGTCGTTGGCCTCGAACGTCACGACCCGGTCGAACACCTCGCCCAAATCGTAAGGCGCAGGGCTGTCCGCGCCGTCAAGCCCGCGCTCCGCGTGGTCTATAACGCCTACCAGCTGCCCCGTGCCGCCGAGCTTCTTCCTGGCCGCCAGCCCGCACACAAGCCCGAACTTGCCCGCCGCGCCGACTATGATAACGCGGTCGCCAGGCTCGATCAGCCGGTGTGTTTCCGCCGCCTCGCCCACCGCCTCGAACGCCGAGAGCTGAACCTCGTCGGGGAGGATGTCGCTCTTCTTCACCACGGGGCTGTTCTCGAACAGTATCGCGCTGCCCTCGATAGCGACCTGCGCCATGTCCGTGTCCACGCGCTTGATGCGCCTTATGGACAGCGGGACGCCCGTCAGCGAGCTGAGCGAGATGATGTCGTCGCCCTCCGATATGCCGTAGCGGTTGCTGTACGCCGAGCCGATCTTCGCCACCGTGCCGAGCAGTGTGCCGCCTGTCCCCGTCACCGCGTTGTGCAGCTTGCCGCGCTCCAAAACGATATTGCTGATCCGCCGCGCGATCTCCGCCTTGTCGCCGTAGCTGTTCTCCATGAGCTGCAAGAAGCATGACATATCGATATTGAGGAGCTTCACGTCGATAAGCACCTCATGCTCGGTGATGTCCATGTCGTTGTCCAGCTCCCACGCGGAGTAAGGGAAATACCCCTTTGGCCTGACCGAGCGGTAAGCCCCAAAATCGTCGTTAAAATATCGGCTGTCCATAAATCGCCCCCTCGCATACAGGCAT
>JAIRPC010000132.1 GCA_031257215.1 Eubacteriales Family XIII. Incertae Sedis bacterium | reverse complement strand
TTGCGGCGTTTGAGCGCTGTCGTGCGGGCCTCCTTTATCGCGCTTTGGTATGACAGCAGCGTGGACGAAAGCTTTTCGGGCGACACCTCGTCCCATCTCGTCAGCAGGCGTATGAAATCCCCTGACATTGCCGTGCCCGCTTCCTCCGTGAACCGCCGCGCCATCTCCTCTTTCCTGTTCACGCGCAGCAGCGGCAGTGCGCGTCGGAACAGTGGGGCCAGCTCGCCGCCGTTGCGCGCCAGCTGTTCAAAGAGCGCGTCGGAGGGTATGTGCATACCGCCCGACGCGGCGATAATATTCCTGGCCGCGCCTATGGCGTCGAAGATCTCCCTGTCCATGCGCTCCTTTTTCGCGGACGATGACAGGGCGCCCGCCAGCCTGCCGCCGAGCTGTCTGCCCGCCCTCATCCATTCGCGAGGGCAGATGAACGCCGACGATATTCTGGACACCCTGCCAAGCGCGGCGGCAAGACGCGATTCGCGCGTGGTCATCATGAGCGCCCCCGCGCAGACGAGAGCTATGATACAGGTATATATTGATGTGTCGTTCATTGGCTATTCCTCCTTATATCCGTTCCGCTCAGACCCACGCGGCGGCATCCTTGATGGTAAATTATTCCACCAGATGAAACAAAGCTGTCCATCAGAAATCCAGCTTTCTGTTTGTCACCACCTCTATCAGCACAAGGTTCATGAAGAACAGGAAAACCGCCGCCACGAAAAACCCGAAGCCCTCCGCCGTCGCGAATTGGTTGCGCAGGAAGCGCGCGGGACTCATGCCGAGCAATGCTACCGCCACGAAGAACGAGCCGATATACGAGAGGGGGATGAGGAACACGACGAGCCGCACGGACTCGCCGTTGATGCGCTTGCGTTCCTCCGCTAGGGCGCGGGCCTCGCGCAGCTGAGATAGTATGTCCTCAATAGCCAGCGACACGTCGCATCCGCTCACCGCCGCTATGCGTATGTTGTACGCGAACATGCGCCCCCAGTTCGTGCCTATCCCGTAGGCGAATGCGTCGGCGGCTTTCTGTATGCGTTCCAGGCTACCCGTGCTGCGCAGCTCTATGAGCAGTGTGGACAGGAGCCTTCGAGTAACAGGTATGCCGCCCGTGGTTTCGAGCGTGTTCTCTATGGCCGCGAATATATTGCCGCCCGCGATCCAGTATTGCGTCAGCAGCGCCGACACAAGGCTTTCGCCCTCGTAGCTGCCGCGCGTGCGTATCCGTTCGAGCCTGACACGCAGGAACAGGTAGGGCAGGGCGGAGAACGCCGCCGCCACCGCGCACGAAACGGATGGCGGCAGGTTTGTGGCAGACGCGGTGAATACGATGAAATACATGGCTATGATGAGCGTCAGGAAGCCTGTGGGCGAGAGCGGTTTTTTCATCGTGGCCGAGAGCAGCCCCGACAGATGCAGGAACAATATATTCGGCTCCGCCGCGCGGCGCCTGGACGTGTCCAGCCTGCGCCGCCTCCACCTGGCGCTGACGAAGCCCGCTATGCGCCCGCGCGCCACCAGCAGTATGCCCGCAAGCAGCAGCAGGTAGATCGCCGCCGAAATCATTGAGATGAGCGCGTATGAATCAAGCCTGGGCATTTTACGACAGCCTCGCTCTGTTGTGCAGGGATTTTAGGGACAGCTCGAATGCGGTGAATGCGTCCGCGTCCTCCTCCATGCCGATATCCCGCTTGTCCTGCCCTATATGGTACGTCCATTTCCACGCGTCCGCGCGCCTGTTGTACCTGCAAATCTCGTGCATGCACACGCCGCCGCTTTCGGAGACGCCCATCTCATAGATGGCAGAGAGCTTCTTCACTCCCTCCTTGCGTATGTTGGAGAAATGGAAAACATAATCAAAGCCGCCCGCGACCATGAGCGTGGTTTCCCCGATATCGCCGCCCTTGGCCCTGACTATCTCGACCGCGGCGTCGCGGGCGAACGCCTTTGGGTCGCGCGTGTGGAAGGTCATTTTCATGCGCCGCGTGCCCTTGCGCGCCAGTCTGACCGCTGTGTCGAGGGCAACCCCGTCCCGCGCCTCCGCTAGTATGAAATAGTCCGCGTCGCTCCGCATCAGGCTTTTCGAGATGTTCGCAAGGCTCTCGCCGTCCGCGATAAGCTGTATGACGGGCGAGTCCGGCATGAGCTGGTGGATGGGGATCTCGGGGTCGGTTTCGACCATGACCCCTTCGAGCGCGGGGTCCTCGTAGCGCTGCCATGTTGACAGGAAGGTGGTCTTTGCCGAGCGGACGCTGCCGCAGAACACGACGTTGTAGCCGCACGCCGCCATCTGCTCGAACAGCGGCACGGCGCATTCGGGGATGGTCTTGCGCTCCGCCTGCCCCTCAAAGCTGAGGTCGGGGATGATATACCTGCGGAACACTATCGCGTCCAGCCCCCTCTTGGCGAGCCGCCCGCGAAATATGGTGACGCGCGTCCCGTCGCTCATATAGACCTCGTGCCTGTCCCTGTCCAGCCGTTCCTCCGGCGTCCGCAGCAGCAGGGCGCGCACCAGCTGTTCGCGCCGTTCGGCGGGTATGCGCTGTGGCATGAGCTTCATGGCGCCGCCGTCCAGAAAATACACGCGCTCCCCGATGATCTTTGCCGAGCTGGAATCAGCGTATTTCGGCGCGAACCATTCCGACATACCTGCCAGCCCCCAGTTCTCGTGGAACACCGCGTCCTCCGCCGAGCTGTACCAGGGCGGTATGTCTGCCTCCATGCCATCCTGGGCTATGATGTCCGCGATCCTTTTTTTCATGAGCGCCACCTCTGGCTCATATCCCATAATGGAGCGCTTTTGCAGCTCGATAGGGTCGTGCGTGGCATCCGCCTGCTGGCCTGTGCCAAGCTCGCTGAGGATTTTCGCGCCCACGCGCTCACACATTTCGTTGAATTTCATTGAACTATCTCCTTTCCAACGAGGATGAGGGACGGCCTGGGGGCGGACTCGGCATAGTCCCTGATCGTCAGGTATTCGTGGAGCCGCGCCACTATTTCCACATGGTCGATAGGGGATGTGGCGTCCACGCGCGATTCGTCAGGCGCGCCTCCGAAACCTGTGCCCCCTGCCGTTTCCCTCACCTCGCTCTCCGACGCGTCCTTGACAAAGCCAATGTCAAAAACGCCAAAGCTTCTCGCGCCGTCGGCCGTCAAAATCTCGACCCTATCGCCCCGGCGCAGGGCGCTCGAACGCATGAGTATCCATTCCCGCTTGATGGAGAAATAAGAATCATCCTTGCGGGATATATCCTGCGGCTTGTCGATATATGCCGTGGACAGCATGGCCCCCTCGGGTATGGCCTCCGCCGCAATGCCGTCGCTGACGCTGCCCAACTCGGACGGCGCGACCGCGCCGCGCACGAGCGAATCCCTCGGCACGGAGATCGTCCGAAACATGGACGGGTCTAGCTTCTCCCCCTGCTCTATGTCGCCCGCCGCCGCGCAGACGTCAGCCATCAGCACCAGCTCCCGCCCCTTTGCTTCCCACAGCACCAGCCCCGCCACAGCAACGACAATAAGGAAGATCCCCGAAAACCTGCGTAAGTTAGATAATTTCATAGTAGTATTCATATATCATTCCATCCAATAAAATAAATCATATGCAGTAACTATAATTATTAACAATAAATGGATTATACCACAAAAAGGAAATCTGTCAATAGGGTTTCGGGAAATTTTTGAAAAAAATATAAATTTGGCAAACCGAGCCTTGGCGGCGGCGGATTTTGCTTGAAACGCGTGGGTTCTGAGGCCTTACCGCCGCAAGCAGAGCCCCCCGACAGGGCAGCTTTCGCAGTCGGGCTTTCTCGCGTGGCAGACGCGGCGGCCGTGCCAGATGATGCTGTGGTGCGCTTCCGACCAACGGTGTTCGGGCAGGTTCTTCATGAGCGCCAATTCTGTTTTCAGCACGTCTGGTTCGTCGCAGAGGCCTATGCGGTTCGACACCCTGAACACGTGGGTGTCCACGGCTATGCGTTGTTCGCCGAAGCCCACGGCGAGAACCACGTTGGCGGTCTTTCTGCCGACGCCGGGCAGCGACATTAGCGCGTCCATGTCCTGCGGTACTTCGCCGCCGTACTCGTCCAGGAGCTTCCGCGCTAGGTTGATGATGTTCTTGGACTTCTGGCGGTACATGCCTATTTTGCGGATGACGCCTTCGACGTCCTCCTGCTTCGCGCCCGCCAGCGCCGCGGCGTCGGGCCATCTGCGGAAAAGCTCGGGAGACGCTTTGTTCACGCTGACGTCGGTGGTCTGCGCGGACAGCACGACTGCGACTATGAGTTGGAACACGTTAACATGGTCGAGCGCGCACCTGGCTTCGGGGTGCGTTTCCGCCAGTATGTCCAGAACCGCGACGCGCTTCGCCTTGGAGAGAATCTTGCGTCTCGCGGGCTTGGGCTGCGGCTCTTGCGCCTGGGCTGCTTTGGCAGGCTTCGGGTTCGATTTCACTGATATCTCCTATCGCTCTGTTGTTCTTTGCGGCAAACCGGCTCGCCATAAAGATTATTATATTATATAATTAGATGATAATAAAAGCGCGAGCGAGCGCGGAGATATGCTGGGAGGCAACATGGCGAAAGAAAAATTGGATTTTGACAACCCCGAAGTGCGCGAAGCGTACAGGCACACGGCGTCGCACATCATGGCGCAGGCGGTCAAGCGGCTCTGGCCGGACGCGGAGCTGGCGATAGGGCCGGCGATAGAGGACGGATTCTATTACGACTTCGACCTTGAACACAAATTCACGGAGGACGATTTCAAGGCTATCGAAAAAGAGATAAAGAATATCGTCAAGGCGAATTTCAAAATAGAGCAGTCCGCGCCCAGCCGAGAGGAAGCGCTGAAATGGGCTGACGACATGGGCGAGCCGTACAAGAGGATGCTCATCGAGGACTTGCCCGAGGGCGAGGAGATTTCGTTCTACACGCAGGGCGAGTTCACGGATCTCTGCCGCGGACCGCACCTGGATTCGACGGGCGCAGTGAAGGCGATAAAACTCATGAGCGTCGCGGGTTCATATTGGCGCGGCGATTCCAAGAACAAAATGCTGCAACGCATCTACGGCACGGCGTGGCCGAGCCGCGAGGAGCTGGACGCGTATATAAAGCGCATCGAGGAAGCGAAACGGCGCGACCACAGGCGCATCGGCAAGGAGATGGAGCTGTTCGCCATCTACGACGAGGGGCCAGGTTTCCCGTTCTTCTTCCCGAACGGCATGGTCATCAGGAACGAGCTGGAAAGCTTCTGGCGCGGCGAGCACGCGAGGCGCGGCTACACGGAGATCAAGACTCCGCTCATCCTGAACGAGGA
>JAIRPC010000089.1 GCA_031257215.1 Eubacteriales Family XIII. Incertae Sedis bacterium | reverse complement strand
CGTCGCTTTTGCCATCCATGCACCTCCAATCGCCATATATGATGGTACACGGTTTCGGTGCTGTTTTATTTTGAGGCAACGATATGCTTTTCGGTGCTATTTATTATGAGGCAATGCGTCACATTGCTATCTGAATACATTGTTGCTACAATAGAGGTATGGACACGAAGCGGGATTTATTGAAATCCATAATTGATGACCACCGCGCGGAACTATACGGCGTTATGTCCGAGTATGGCGCGACGAATTTGCGCGTGTTTGGCTCGGTAGCCCGCCGCGAATTCGGTGCGGATAGCGACGTGGATTTTATTGTTGATGTGAATAATCCGCCACATGGCAGGTTGTTTGCGCGTGCGGGGCTGAACGAAAAGTTTTCCCGTATTTTAGGAAAGCGCGTTGACATTGTGCTAGGCGACGACGATTTTGTTTCAAAGATTGACGCCAGCCAAGTGGTGGCGATATGAATGAATGCAGGGATATATTAGACAGAATTACGCGCTTTATTGATGAGTGTGGCCGCGAAGCCGAGCGGCTAGATGATGGGGACGATTTTACATCACTGATGGCATACAAGGCTGTCGCTTTGGATTTGGCGCAGATCGGTGAAAGCGTGAATAGTTTGAGAAAAAAATATCCAGAGATATTAACTACCGAGCCAGATATACCCTGGGGCGATATCATAGGGCTAAGAAATATAATAGTGCATAATTATGATGGCATTATAAGGGATGAAATAAAAGAAAGCCTGCGCGAAAATTTGCCTGCTTTGAAATCCGCTGTTGGGCGTTTGCGTGCATCCTAGGCTTTCCCTTGCCCTGACGCGAAAGTAGATATACAATATTGAGGTGCGTTGTTGCACCCTGATTTTTATGTTATTTGTAATTATTATTATTTAATTAGCGCTGCGCCTGTGGTCGGCGCTATGGGAGAGAAAGGTGATAGATGTGCTTTTGACTGATTTGCTCGAACAAAATGCCGAGAGGTACCCCGACGATACCGCGCTCGTCGAGCTGAACCCCGTCCATGACGACGCGGAAAACCTGCGATGGCAGGAATATGAGCTGGTGGAAACGGGGCACGCCTCGCATTTTCGCCGCGAGCTGACGTGGAAGGAATTCGACGAACGCGCGAACCGCTTCGCGAACCTGCTGCTTGGCAAGGGTGTGAAGAAGGGCGACAAGGTAGCGATACTTCTCATGAACTGCATCGACTGGCTTCCCATATATTTCGGCACGCTCAAAACCGGCGCGGTCGCGGTGCCGCTGAATTTTCGTTACACGTCGGACGAGATCTCGTATTGCGTGAACCTCGCGGACGCGAGCGTCCTCATCTTCGGGCGCGAGTTCGTCGGGCGGCTTGGTGAGGTGCTTGGCGAGATTCCGAAAGTGGGCAGGTTCATCTTCCTCGGCATGGATAAGCCTGACTACGCCGAGAGCTTCGAGGGCGTGATCGACGATTACCCGCCTGCCGCGCCGAACGTGGCGATAGCCGAGAGCGACGATGCCGCCATCTATTATTCGTCTGGCACGACCGGGATGCCGAAGGCGATTCTGCACACGCAGTCCAGCCTGTTCTCCGCGGTCGTTACCGAACAGGCGCACCACCACCAGCAGAAAGACGACGTGTTCATTCTCATCCCGCCGCTCTACCACACGGGCGCGAAGATGCATTGGTTCGGCAGCCTGATGTCGGGGAGCCGCGCCGTTATACTGAAAGGCACAGACCCGAAATGGGTTATCGAAACCGCCGCCAGCGAGCGCGCGACCATAGTCTGGCTGCTCGTGCCGTGGGCGCAGGACATCCTCGACGCTATCGAGGACGGGCGGATTGACCTCGCCGAATACGACCTTGGCGCGTGGAGGCTCATGCATATCGGCGCACAGCCCGTGCCGCCGAGCCTTATCAAGCGGTGGAAGAAACATTTCCCGGCGCACGACTACGACACGAACTATGGGCTGTCAGAGTCGATAGGCCCAGGCTCGGTGCATCTCGGCATTGAGAACATCCACAAGGTGGGCGCTATCGGAAAGGCGGGGCACGGCTGGCAGACGCGGATCGTCGGCGAGGGCGGCGCAGAGGTCGAGCGCGGCAAGGTGGGCGAGCTGACCGTCAAGGGCCCTGGCGTTATGAAGGAATATTACAAAGACCCCGAAGCCACCGCGGCCACGCTGAAAGACGGCTGGCTCTACACGGGCGACATGGCGATGGAGGACGAGGACGGTTTCATCTACCTGGTTGACCGCAAAAAGGATGTAATAATAACGGGCGGCGAGAATATATACCCCGTCCAAATAGAGGATTTTCTGAGAGGTTATGACAAGATAAAGGATGCAGCGGTCATAGGCATCGAGGACCACAGGCTTGGCGAGATAGCCGCCGCCATCATAGAGCTGAAAGATGGGGCGGTCGCCAGCGAGGGCGATATCAACGCTTTCGCGGAAGGCTTGCCAAGGTATAAAAGGCCGCGCAGGATCATCTTCGACGAGGTTCCGCGCAACCCGACTGGCAAGATAGAAAAGCCAAAGCTCCGCAAGAAATACAACGCCGACGACCTGGTGGCGAGGGAAACGGAGCAGGAATAATACTTTGTCCTGTCAGAGCGCGGGGTCGTAGTTGCAGATGCCTTTGTACTGGCAATAGTCGCAGGCGTTTTGGTTTCTGTTCGCGGGCGTTTTGAGCTTTGTGGCCGCCTTGGGCGCGGCTTCGACATGGCCTGACGACAGGTTTTTCACGAGGTCTTTCAGCAGTGCGCCGACGGTTTCGCGCAGTGCGTCCCATTCCTCTTGGCCCATCCTGCCCTTGCGTTCCTTGCCCTCCGGATTGATTCCCATAGCTGTCAGCGCGCGCGCGTCGTTCACCGCTACGCCGTCTAGCTTCATGTTTTTCAGCACCTCCGCGGCAATGTCCGTGGAGCCGTCGTCCTCTATCCGCGGCTCTTTTATCCTGAAATAGAAAACGCCGGCGGGGGAATAGCTCTCCGAAACCGCCTGCAAATAAATCATCAGTTGGAGCTGGTAGCCCGCCGCGGCGTCGGGGGCGCTAAATTCCTGCGCACCCGATTTGTAGTCAATGATGCGCGCAAAGCCGCCATCCAAAACGTCCACCCTGTCAATGCGGCCTTCGATTCGGATGCCGCCTGGCGTGGAGATGGCGGGGAACTCGCCGTGCCGTCCGAACGCCGACTCGAAATGTATGCCGTCCACGCGGCCGCCGCGAATCTGCCGCGCCAGCGCTCGGGCGGCGGCGGAGGCCGTCCGCGCCACGCGCGCGCGCCGATAGTCCGCTATCGCCGCTTCCGCTTCGCCGTCGCCCGCCGCGCCCATCAAATTCGCGTACTCGTCCATCGTCAGCCGCGATACGATCTCGTCTATCTCCGCGTCCGTCGCAGTCTGCCACCTCGATCCCGCGTCCCGCGCTGGCAGCCCGTCCGAGGACAGCTCCATGCCGAAGCGCATGAGCACATTGTGGTAGATGTCGCCGAAGCTTCGGCT
>JAIRPC010000087.1 GCA_031257215.1 Eubacteriales Family XIII. Incertae Sedis bacterium | reverse complement strand
CCAAATCTGAGCGGCGAGCTGGGCGTGGCGTTCGTGCGCGGCGTGCAGGAGAACGCGGACGGCAGCCCGACTGGGGTGGGCGCGTGCGTCAAGCATTTCGCGGCGAACAGCCAGGAGCGTTTCCGAATGGTGTCTGACTCGGTGGTGGATGAACAGGCTCTGAGGGAGATATACTTCCCCGCGTTTGAGAGGGTCGTGAGGGAAGCGCGGCCCGCGGCGGTCATGTGCAGCTACAACCTGGTCAACGGCGTGTACGCGTCGGAAAACAGGTGGCTGTTGACGGACGTGCTTCGCGGCGAATGGGGCTTCGAGGGGCTTGTGGTATCGGACTGGGGCGCGACGGCGGACCGGGTAAAGGGGCTCGCGGCAGGGCTGGATCTCGAAATGCCGGGGTTCGGCGGCTACAACACGCGGCGCATAATGAGGGCCGTGCGTTCGGGCGAGCTTGCGGAGGAGGCACTGGACGCGGCGGCGGAACGCGTGGCGGGTCTGGCGCTGACGTATGCGCAGGCGCGTGTGGCGAGAGGCAATCGCAATGGCAGGCTTGCGGTGCAGTCTGGCGCGGACGCCCCTGAGAGCGGGATGTACGAGCGCCACCATGCGCTTGCTCGGAGGGCGGCCGCCAAATCCGCCGTCCTGCTGAAAAACGAACGAGGGCTTCTCCCTCTCGCGCCCGGCGCCAAGCTCGCCGTGATCGGGGAGTTCGCGAAGAAGCCGCGCTACCAGGGCGCGGGTTCGAGCCTTGTGAACCCGACGCGGCTTGAAAACGCGTGGGATGAAATACGAAAGGATTGCCCCGATGCCGTATACGCGCGGGGCTACGACCTGGCGGACAAAAAAGCAGACGCGCCGCTTTCGGGCGCTGGCTCGCCTAGCCCGCGTGGCTCGCTTGGCGGGAATCGTTCAGAAGTTATTAACAAAAATTCCAGAAATTTAATAAACAAGGCCGCCGCCGTTGCCGCCGACGCCGATATTGCGGTCGTGTTCGCGGGGCTCCCGGAGGGCTTCGAGAGCGAGGGCTACGACCGCTCCACGCTCGCCATGCCGCGCACGCACGACGAGCTTATCCGCGCGGTCTGCGCGGCCAACAGAAACACGGTCGTGGTCATACAGGCCGGTTCGCCCGTGGATCTATCGGCGGCGGAGGATGCCGCCGCGATACTCTACGCCTGGCTCGGCGGCCAGGCGGGCGGCGGGGCGATCAGCGACATCCTCGCGGGGCGAGTGAACCCGTCGGGCAGGCTCGCGGAGACCTTCCCCCTGCGCATAGAGGACACGCCATGCCACGGCAATTTCAGCACGGAAAGCCGCACGGTGATATACGCGGAGGGCGCTCTGGTCGGGCACAGATATTATGAAGCGAAAGGAATCCCCGTAGCCTACCCGTTCGGGCACGGTCTGTCATACGGCGAAGCGCAAAGAGGAGGCCTGGGTCAATCCGCCGCCACTCGCACACACCCATACAATTCTTCATCTAACTCGCCAATCTCCGATTGGCGAAGCGGTCTTAGACGGCCAACTATATCCGCAAACAGTACTCTGGGCGATATCAAGCGCACCCCCGTTGGCGCTGTGCTCTACGCCGTCGTAAGGTTCGCGCTGACTTTCGTGTACGGCACGGGCGCGTCGGGGCGGCGCATGGCGGACAGCATCGTCGAAGAGACGCCGCTGAGGACGATTTCGCCCATGTGCGGAGGGCTGCTCCCGCGCGGGCTGATGGACTTCGTGGTCTGGCTTGCGAATTTGTCCTGACCGAGGGCTCGCAGGATGGATGTCGTGTTAATCAATACAGAGCGGAATTTTCCTGACGGCAATCTATAACGGCATCTATATAGACCGTTTGGTTTTCAACCGTAAACAGTGCTTTGTATCTGCCTGCAATCAGGCACTTGCGGTAGGTTGCAGGCGGGATTCCACATGCGTCGATGTCATCTGCATATGGATAAGCGAGCGGTTGCGCCGCAATCCTGTCTGTCGCAGAGCGAAATTCAGACAGAAGCCTTCTCGCGGCGGCTGGGTTGACGCGCGCAAGAAATCCCGAATGCGAAACCATCATTTGGCTCGCGCGGTCGGCGAAAATGACGCTATATTTAGCGCTTGCCATTTTGGGCTTCCGCTATTGCGCGTTCCATGTCCGCCGCGACTTCATGTGCTGTGCGCCCTACGTACCCACTGTCCCTTGCGGCTTTTGCCGCCTGCAGCTCGCCCGCGATATCAGGGCTGGTTCTGAGCGACATTGTCAGCGGAACTGCCTGTTCCCGCACAATCTGGTGGAAAAGCATGTTTACGACTGTCGCGATATTCAGCCCGAGCTGCGAGAGCACAAGCTCTGACTGCGCTTTGAGTTCGGAATCGATTCTAATATTCATGGTTGTGTCTTTTGGCATCACGTTACCTCCATACAATGTGTATACATTATATCACGAATTGTGGACAATGCGACACTATGAATAAATGCGACCGAAGCCAGATTGCTTGCGCCCAGCATTGTCGCCATGTATACTAGTAGGCATGAGAGTGAGAGCTTCAAAACTTTTTAGCGGCATCAGCGCCGAGGAATACAAACGCCTGAAACAGCTGCTGGGCTTAGAGCCAT
>JAIRPC010000018.1 GCA_031257215.1 Eubacteriales Family XIII. Incertae Sedis bacterium | reverse complement strand
CTCGACCTTCCGCTTCGCGAAATTCGCCATCGTCCATTCTCCGCGAAGCCCGCATATTTTGTAAAGGAAATTGCGGAGAAGCTTTTGTCCGAATGGCGTGTGGTGAACTTCGGGATGGAACTGGACGCCGTAGAGCTTTCGCTCGTGGTTTTCCATGGAAGCGGTGGGGCAGTTGTCGGTCTGCGAGGTGACGTGGAATCCTTCGGGGGCTTTCTCGATATAGTCGGTGTGGCTCATCCAGCAGACGAGCTCGCCGCCAATCCCGTCGAAGAGAATGCTGCCAGCGCCGCATTCAGCCGCGCCGTCCGAACCCGCCACAAAGCCCGCGCAGCCCGAAGCATCGCCGCCCGCCCCCGCAATGCTGCCAGCGCCGTCCGTGCGGTAGACGCCGACTCTGCCGTATTCCTTAAAATCGGGGCTTACCACCTTGCCGCCCAGGGTGTGCGCCATGAGCTGCGCCCCGTAGCAGATCCCCAGGATGGGGAAGCCCTGTTCAAAAAACGCTTTCGGCAGGCTCGGAGCTCCGTCCTCGTATACGCTGCTCGGCCCGCCCGTAAAAATCGCGCCCGCGGGACGCTCTCCGCCCGCCAGCCTGTCCATCGCTTTCTCAAAGGGCACGATTTCCGCATAGACATTCGCCTCGCGCACGCGCCGCGCAATCAGCTGATTGTACTGCCCGCCAAAATCAACAACCCAAACGCTTTCAAATTCCATTCTCAATCCTTTCATTGCTCACCTACTTCGCGTTTCAGATAGACCTGGATAAACGGAAGCATGCCTGTGCATACTGGCGACAATACTTTGACCAGTTCCCATCCCTGTGCGCCATATTCATTCAACTCATTTTCTATCGCTTGATGGTCTGATTTAAGGTTTATAAATCCTTTGACATTAAAGCTCAACACTTTGTATTCAGTTTTTTTCAATGTCGCTTTCCTTTCTCACAATTGCGTCTTTTTACTGTTACCCAATAACAGGGATGTTGTCATTGTTTTGGCAGCATGTCCGCCCGTAGCCTGAGCTCCTGCGCCTGCTCCGCCATCCGCTTGCTCCGCAGCTGGCCGCAGGCGGCGGCTATGTCCGAACCCAGCTCGCGCCGCGTCGTTGTCCTGATTCCCTTGGCGATGAGCGTTTCCGCGAAAAGCGCCACCGCGTCCGGACTAGGCGGTTCGAATCCCAGCCCCGCGACCGGATTGGCTGGGATGAGGTTCACGTGGAAGCCTTGCCCCGCGAGCTTGCCCGCCAATTCCTCTGCATATATCTTACCATCATTCACGCCGCGAAACAGCGCGTATTCAAATGAAAATCTGCGCCCCGTTTCCCGCGAGTAATCCCTCGCGAAAGCGATAAGCTCGTCCACGCCGTATTTCCCGCCGACGGGCATGAGCGCGCGCCGCACCTCGTCGTTCGGCGCGTGCAGCGAGAGCGAGAGATTCGCCTGAGGCAGATCGCGCATGAAGCGTTTCATCTCTGGCAACAGCCCGCAGGTCGAAACGGTTATCTGCCTGCGCCCTATGTTGCGGCCGTTCGGGTCGGTGATGTTTTTCAGGAAGGCCATAACATTGTCATAGTTGTCGAAGGGTTCGCCTACGCCCATGACCACGATATGCCCGATGCGGCTCTTGCCGTCGTCGCCGATGTGCTTGGCCTTGCGCACGCGCCCGTTCGCTCCCAGCTCTCTGCCGTAGGCGTCGAAGCCGCGCCGCACGTCGCGCTCGACGATGATGTACTGGTCGGCTATCTCGCCCGCGGTCAGCGAGCGCTGCAAACCGTGTCTGCCCGACGCGCAGAATTTGCAGCCCATCAGGCAGCCCGCCTGCGAGCTGATGCAGATGGACCAGCCATAGTAATATTCCATGAGGACGGCCTCGATGAAAAGCCCGTCAGAGGTTTCAAACAAATATTTGCGAGTGCCGTCGATTTCGGAGAGCGCGATGTCGCAGATGCGAAGCGTGTCGATGTCGCCCGAAATAGTATGCGGTCCAAATGTGTCCGCGCCATCCGCGGCGTCTGCCGCATCCGTGTATCCATCGCCGCTAAGCCCCGCCAGCCGTGCGCGAAGCGCCTTGGAAATGTCGGTCATCTCGTCCCACGATGCCGCGCCGTTCATGAGCCATTTGAAAACCTGGCGCGCGCGAAAAGGCTTCTCGCCCATATCCGCAAAAAGCTCCGTCAACCCCTCCAATGAGAGATCCTTCATTCTGGTTATATTATTGTTATTCATAACGATGCCACACGAAAAACTACGGTCTATCGCGAGCCCTGGCTAGGATCTTTCAGTATCACATCATGCGCGCCACCCTCCACTATCGATGTTGCACTCACCAGCGTCAGCTTGGTTTTCTCTTGCAGCTCGCGGAGGTTCAGCACGCCGCAGTTGCACATCGTCGAGCGGATTTTGCCGAGCGACTGTTCCACGTTGTCTTTCAGAGGGCCGGCGTATGGCACGTATGAATCCACGCCCTCCTCGAACGAGAGCTTCGAGTCGCCGCCCATATCGTAGCGCTGCCAGTTGCGCGCGCGGTTCGAGCCCTCGCCCCAGTATTCTTTCACGTAGTTGCCGTTCACGTTCAGGCGCGCGGTCGGGCTTTCGTCGAAGCGCGCGAAATACCTGCCGAGCATGAGAAAGTCCGCGCCCATCGCGAGCGCGACCGTCATGTGGTAGTCGTAGACTATGCCGCCGTCGCTGCATATCGGGACGTACTCGCCCGTCTGCTCGAAATATTCCTTTCGCGCCAGAGCCACGTCGCGCACGGCCGACGCTTGCCCGCGCCCTATGCCTTTTTGCTCACGGGTGATGCAGATCGAGCCGCCGCCGATGCCGACCTTCACGAAGTCCGCACCCGCCTCCGCGAGGAAGCGGAAGCCGTCGCGGTCTACGACGTTGCCCGCGCCGATTTTCACGCTGTCGCCGTACTCGGAGCGCACCCAGGAAAGCGTGTCCTTTTGCCACTCGGTAAAGCCCTCGCTCGAATCTATGCAGAACACGTCCGCACCCGCGTCCACCAGTTCGGGTATGCGCTCGCGGTAATCGCGCGTGTTCACGCCCGCGCCGACGAGGTAGCGCTTCTGCTTGTCGAGAAGCTCGTTCGGGTTCTCCTTGTGGTTGTCATAGTCCTTGCGGAAAACGAAATGCGTGAGCCTGCCCTGCTTGTCGATAATGGGGAGCGCGTTCAGCTTGTGTTCCCACAGCTTGTCGTTCGCGTCAGGCAGAGAGATGCCCTCCTCGGCGTACACGAGCCGCTCGAACGGCGTCATGAACTCTCTCACCTTCAAGTCCAGCGGCATACGGCTCGGGCGGTAGTCGCGGCTCGTCACTATGCCCACGATACGCCCGCCCGGCGTCCCGTCCTCGGTGACCGCCACGGTGCTGTGCCCCATTTTCTCTTTCAGCTCCAAGATGTCTTTCAGCGTCTGGTCCGGCGTGACATTGCTGTCCGACTTCACGAACCCCGCCTTGTGGTCCTTCACGCGGCGGATCATTGCCGCCTGGTTCTCTATGCTCTGCGATGCGAAGATGAACGAAATGCCGCCCTCCTTCGCGAGAGCCACCGCCATGCGGTCGTCCGAGACGGCCTGCATAACAGCCGACACCATCGGGATATTGATTCGCAGCGACGGCTCCTCGCCGCGCCGAAACTTCACGAGCGGTGCGGAGAGATCCACGTTGCCCGGCATGCACTCCTTGGAGCTGTATCCCGGCACGAGCAGGTATTCATTGAAAGTGCGGGACGGTTCATCGAAATAGTACGCCATTTT
>JAIRPC010000027.1 GCA_031257215.1 Eubacteriales Family XIII. Incertae Sedis bacterium | reverse complement strand
GAGAACGTCCACAGGAAAAAGCCGAAAGACAGCGCCGCATGAGGCCGTGCGGGGGGGGGTGACATTTTCCCTGAACAACCACCCCCCTACAGGGTGACATTTTCCCTGAACATTGACAGGGCAAGACACGCGCAAAGCGCCAAGCTCACGCATCGGTCAAATCAACAAGCAATATCCTGTCAGTTATATGGAATAAACACTTCGATGATGGCGTTAATTATTCATCTGGTTCAATACGGCCAGGTCTTGGAGCCGTTAGGTCACAGCTTCATCTCAAAGCAGTAGGCGCATTTCTCGAAGCCGTAGATCTCATAGAATTTGTGTGCGTCCTCTCTGGGAAGGCCCGAGTCCAGCACTATGGCGTGGCAGTTGCGGGCCTTGGCTAAGGATTTCGCGTGATCCATCAGTTGGCGGCCGTAGCCCTTCCTTCTCGCTTCGGCATTTGTGATAATGCTTGATACATAGCAGGTCTGGCCAGACAGCCAGAAGGTGTTGAAGAAAGTGCCGTGGCAAAACCCAACAGGCTTTCCGTCGTCATAAAGGAAGAACGCAAAATCGTTCTCGCCCTCCAATACGCTTTTGTAGACGCGCCGACCCGTGTCTCTGTCATACGTGTTGTAAGTCCAAAGCTTTTCGATATAATCAAAAGCGAGGTCAAAATCATCCAAAGCAGCGTGTCGTATTTCCGTCATTGAAGCCCTCCTAAACTGTTATCCCATTGCCGAATTGATGATGCATCATTGATGCTCTACTGCTGCCCGATCCTCGCCGCGCCCATATACGGAACCAGCGCTTCGGGGATTTTTACTGTGCCGTCCTTGTCTTGGCAGTTTTCCAGGATGGCGGCTACTGTTCTGCCTACCGCCAGGCCGCTGCCGTTCAGGGTGTGGACGAATTCGGGCTTTTCGCCTGCGCCGCGCCGAAAGCGGATCCCCGCTCTGCGCGCCTGGAAGTCTTTGAAATTGCTGCACGAGCTTATCTCCACATACCTGCCGTAGCTCGGCATCCATACCTCTATATCGTAGGTCATTGCGGAGGAAAAGCCCAGGTCGCCCGTCGAGAGCGTGACCACGCGGTACGGCAGCCCGAGCCTTTTCAGGACTTCCTCGGCGGCCGCCAGCAGCGTGTCTAGCTCCGCGTCGGAGCTTTCGGGCAGCGCGAATTTCACCAGCTCCACCTTGTTGAACTGGTGTACGCGGATGAGGCCGCGTGTGTCGCGCCCAGCCGAGCCCGCTTCCTTTCGGAAGCAGGGGGTGTGGGCGGTGTAGAATATCGGGAGACCGTCTCCGCCCAGTATCTCGTCCGCGTGCAGGTTCGTCAGTGGCACTTCGGCGGTGGGGATGAGGAACAGATCCTTCGCGTCCTCGTGGAACATATCGTCCTCGAATTTTGGGAGCTGCCCAGTCCCCGTCATGGCTTCGCGGTTCACGAGCGCGGGCGGCAATACCTCTGTGTAGCCATGCTCGCCCGTGTGCAGGTCAAGCATGAAATTGATAACGGAGCGTTCTAGCCTTGCGCCAAGCGCCTTGCTCACCGTGAACCTCGCGCCCGATATCTTCGCGGCGCGCTCGAAATCGAATATGCCAAGCTCCGTGCCTATGTCCCAATGCGGCTTCGGCTCGAACCCCTCGGCGGCAAAATCGCGCGGCTCGCCCACCCTGCGCAGCTCGGTGTTGGCGGAGTCGTCCTCGCCTATGGGGACGCGCGGGTCAGGCGTGTTCGGCACGTTCAGGAGCGCGGCGCGGAGCTTTTCCTCGATATCCGCCAGCGCCGAGTCCTTCGACTTGATATCGTCCGACAGGGACTTCATCTCGGCCAGCAGGGCTGTGGCGTCGCCGCCCTCCTTCTTTATCTTCGGTATCTCCTTGGACGCCGCGTTCTGCCGCGCTTTCAGCTGTTCGACCTCGCCCAGCAGGGCGCGGCGCTCCTCGTATAGCGCCTTGACCGCGGGTAGCCCAAAATCGCCGTGCTGCCGCGACTCCACCGCGGCCAGCACTTCGTCGTAGTTCTCTCTAACTCTTTTTACGTCAAGCATATGTCCTCACAGTTCTTTCGTCCTGGGTTGCGGGCTGCCGCTTGCTTCGGCCCCGCGGCCCAGAAGGGGATGGTTATCGCCAGCTATCCGTTCAGCTTGGCAAGTATGGCTTCCAGGCGCTTCATTTGTTCCCCGTATTTCGCCCAGTCGCCCGCGCGCTGTGCTTCCGTGGCGCTGTTGTAGGCTTCGGTCGCGGCCTTGATCAGCTCGTCTGTCGTCATCTGCTGGATGTCGCCCTCCGTGCCGATCGTGCTGCCCGTTCCCGATGTGCCTTGGCTGACGCCGCTTGGGCTCGTGCCGCTCACATTCGTCAGGCCGCCGCCCGTGGTCGAGCCAGCCTGGCTCGGTGTGTCCGTGCCGCTCGTCGGCTCGTCGGTGTCGCCCGTATCGCCCGTGGGCTGTCCGGTCCGAACCTCGTCGCCCGTACCCGCTCCAAACATGGCGTCGAGTGCGCCCGCGAGGGTGCTCTCATACGCGATCTTGTCGTTATAGTAGAGGATGATGCGCTTGACCTCCGGCATGCTCGAATCCACCGCTTCCAGATAGATCGGCTCGACGTACATGATGGAATTCTCTATCGGCACGACGAACATATTCCCGCGGCTGTACTTCGAGCCTGTGTTCTGCCATAGCGAGAAGTCCTGCGATATCTGTGTGTCCTGGGCGATCTGCGCGTCGATTTGGCTCGGCCCCATGATAACGCGACCCTTCGGTAGCTGCAAGAGCATCAGCTCCCCATAGTGCTCGCCGTCGTTCCGCGCGATAAGAAGCCCCGTCATGTTGACCTTGTTCATGGGCGTGTAGGGGATGGAATTGATGAACTCCACCTCGTCCTCGCCAGGCAGCTTCATTATATAATAGTTCGGGCTCATCGGGACTTCGCGGTCGGACGCGCCGACCTTCTCGTTCGCGATATCCCACAGATCCTCGCCCTGGTAGAACACGCCGATGTCGTTCACATGGTATTTTTTATAAATTGTCGCCTGGGTGTTCAGCATGGTGCCGGGGTAGCGGATATGCGCCTTGATGCTCTCGTCCAGCCCGTCTATGCTCTTGAACAGCGTCGGGTAAATCCCTTTCAGCGTGTTCGCGACAGGATCCTTGTCGTCCACCAGGTAGTAGTCGGTCGCGCCCGTGTACGCGTCGATCACCACTTTCACCGAGTTGCGGATATAGTTCACAACGCCGATTCGGTCTATGCCGATAGGCTCTGAATACGGGTAGAGGTCGCTCGTCGTGAAGCCGTCGATAATCCAGTAGAGCTTGCCGTTCACCGTGACGATATACGGGTCGGCGTAGTCGACGAAGGGCATGATGTGGCGAACGCGCTCCGCGATGTTGCGGTTGATGATGATCTTGGAATTGGAGTCGATGTTCGACGAAACGAGCAGCTTCATGCTCTGCTCGCGAAGCGCGAACATGAGCTTGTTGAACGGGCTGAGGCTGATCCCGTGGCCGCCCTTGTACGTGGAATATTTATTCTTGTCGCCCTCGGGATAGTCGTACTCTTTCTCGTCCGTGTTCGTTATGATGTACTCGTTCTGCAATTCGCCAAAATATATCTCGGGCCGCTCTATGTCGATCTCCTTCACCTGCGATTCGGGCGGTATGCTCTTGATGAGCATGTCGGGCTGGCCGTTCGCGGTAACCTTGTCAACACGCGACAGCGTGATGCCGTAGCCGTGCGTGTATTTGAGGTGCAGGTTCATCCACTGCTGCGGCACTTTCGACTCGTCTATCTCGCGCGCGGACGTGAAGGTCTGCGTGTACTCGCCGTTGATCATGTAACGGTCCACATCCACGTCGTTGAACGTGTAGTATCGCCTGATCGACTGCGAGTTGTTGTAGAAGGTCTTGGTCGGGTTGTAGTCGTTGATCCTGATGTTCTTGATCGTATCCATGTTGGACTTGACATCCTCGCTCGTGAGCTTGTTGTCGGCGGGGAACTGCTTTATCGTTACGTCGCCGAGGTCGTATGCGCTCTGGGTGAACTTGATGTTGTTCGCGATATAGGTCTCCTCCATGTTGATCTCGTTCGGGGAAACCATGAGGTTCTGCACCACCGCGCCCGCTATTCCGCCGACTATCCCAACGCCGATCATGATGACAGGAAGAATGATGGCCGTCTTGACCCTGCGCCGCTTGACGCCCACGCCGAACATGATGGCGGAGATGACCGCCAGCGCCGCGACCGCGCGGTACATCCAGAGTGTAATGTTGACGTCGGTGTAGCCCGCGCCGAACACGACGCCATTCGTCGAGTAGAGCAGGTCGAACTGCGCGAGGAAGAAATACACCGCGAGCATGAGGAAGAACACGACGCCGATAAAGGTTATCTGCTTCGACGCGATATGGATGAGATCCTTCATGCCAGCCGAGCTTTGCTGCCTGGGACCCTGCGCGAAATTCCCGCCGCCCGCGTCTATGTCGATGCCGAAAGCGCGCATAAATTCCTGCATGCCCTGGCTCTGCTGCTTCGGCTTCGCTTCCTCGTCAACTGGTTCGCCGTCGATCATGACGGGCTTCAACACGGTGAGCAGGAAGAAATAATATATAAAAGTTATCAGCGCGAACAGGACGATCGCGACTATGATGATAGTGTTCAGCTCCTTGATGAACGAGAGCTTGAACAGGTAGAACGAAATGTCGTTGCCGAAAATCGGGTCGCTCGTGCCGAAGGCTGTGGCCTTCGTGAATTGCAGCGATTTGAACCAGAGGGTGGTAGTCGCCATATAGGTGACGATAAGCGACGCGAGGATCGCGATAACGTTTCCGACGCGCTTCTGCCCTTTCTCGCCCATTGTGGTTTCGGATATGCTGACGCGCTTCTTGTAGCCCCTGCGTATCGCGCGCAGATAGAGGATGCCGAGGAAGGTGACCACGAGGAAGGTGGGCACGCCGATTTTCAGCTCCGTCAGGAGCTGCTTCCAGAACACGTCGGAATAACTCAGGTCGTTGAACCATAGATAATCCGTGATGAACCCCGATAGCGCGGCAAGCGCGATAAGCGCGATCACTGCCGCCAGGATGATGATGAGCAATAGCTTCTTGATTCCGCCGTTGTCTTTCATGTTACCTCCATTACTCTATACTCTATTGAGAATTTTGCGTGTGCGCGAAGCCCGTTGCCTGTGGGCCCCGCCGTCTGATGTGAGCGGCAGCCAGGGTGCGCTTAGGCTAGATCCTCGAAATCGCTGACCCTGTATTCGGTGTCGCCGGGCGTCAGCCTGTACAGGCGGCTGACCTCGCGCTGCACGGGCGAGCCCGCTTTGGTTTCGGTTATCGTTTCCTTCGTCCAAACGTAGAGGTCGTCGCCGTTCTTCCTGATGCTGCCGATCCCCAGCCGCTCTATCGAAAGCTGTTTCACCGAAGCGACTATCTCCGCGAGATTTTTTTCGGCAGCGCTCCGCTCGACTATGCGGCTGAGAACCTTGCCCGTTCTGTTGTTGATGTATTCAATGAGGTCTGAGTCGAACTGGATAACAGCGGCTACGGCCGACTCGTCGTAGCGCAGCTTCCCCAAGGGGCTGTCTTTCCAGAAGTCATCACTTATGGGTTTTGCTGCCGCCGCACCCTCGATATTGTACGCCCGGCCGTCCTCCCATTTTGCGGCGGGGTCGTACGCGACATCCGCGATAAGATAGTTCTTGTTGATCTGGCTGCTGACGAGCGCCGCGCCGTCGCTGATGGGCATCATGAAGTTCGGGTCGTTGGCATTGGCCGCCGCGTCGGCGCCCGCGCCCGGATCCGAGCCGCCGAAAAATTCAGTGACCTTCAAGAGCCCCTTGTCAATCAGCTCCGCCGCGCCTGTGCCTGGCGCGAAACGGTGCACCACCCAGCATGCGACCGCGATAACCGCTATGATGATAAGGATATCTACTATAATAACAACTGCCTTGTTCGGCTTCTTTTTGTCCGTCTCGTCTGTTTTTCCGTCAGGCTGGCTGCCTGGCTTTCCTGGCGCCTGAGGCTTCGCTGCCACGCCTGTTTTCGCGGCCGCCCCCTCAATGTCGGGCTTGTGCGCCTCGGGTGTCTTGCTGTCAGGGATCTTGAAGATATCGTCCTGTGCGCCCTTGCCCTTGTCGGGGGCTTCGTCGAATGGGAAGACCACGGGCTTGTTGATGATGTCCTGCGCGTGCTTGCGCGACGACATCGGAGAGGATGATATCGGAGTGGATGGCGCTTCCGTGATCGGGGCCGCCTTGATGGGAGGCTCGGAGACCGGCGCCGGCTTGGGCGCTGCCGCCACGGGCTTGGCTGGCGGCTTGGGCGCTGCTGTCGGCAGCGATTCAAAATCCAGAATCGGCGTTGGCGCGGGTTCTGGCGCAATAGGCTGTACCTGTGTGGGCTTGGTGGCGGGGAACGGCGCTTGCGTCGCCCCTTGCGTTAACGGCGCCGCCGCGTCCGCGAAAATGTCCCCTGCCTCGGGTGCGAAAATGGAATCCGCAATGGTTGGAGGCGCTGGCTGCGCGTGAGCTGTGGCTGTCCCCGCGGGCGCCGTGAACGCCGCCTCGCCAAATGGGTTCGCGAATCCCGTGTCGAATATGCTGTCGCCAGCGGGCTTAGGCTCTTCGGCAACGGCAGGCGCTGCCGCAGTAGCGGCCTCGGCTGGCACTGCCTCCGCATCCGCTGCGAAAGGATTCACAAAATCCGTGACGAAGATGCCGCCGCCTATGGGCGCGGTGTCGGGCTTCGGCTTCGGCGCGTTCGCTTCTGCCGCGCCCGCCAACGGGTCAGTGCTTTCGGGCAAATGCTCAATTATTGGATCGATAAATGCGGGCTTCGCCACAGGTGCTACATCTGGCTTCGCGACTGGCACGACATCTGGCTTCGCAGTAGGCGCGGTGTCGAGCTTCGCGACTGGCACGACATCTGGCTTCGCCGTGGGTGCGGTGTCTGGCTTCGCGACTGGCGCGGCATCCGGCTTCGCCGTGGGTGCGGTGTCTGGCTTCGCGACTGGCGCCACATCTGGCTTCGCCGTGGGCGCGGTGTCTGGCTTCGCGACTGGCGCGGCATCCGGCTTCGCCACATGCGCGGGCAGCCCGTCCAAATAGCTCGGCGTTTC
>JAIRPC010000156.1 GCA_031257215.1 Eubacteriales Family XIII. Incertae Sedis bacterium | reverse complement strand
ACCACGAGGAGTATGTTATTCCTGCTGGCATACCATGTATTCACATCAATATCTCCCCATAGAACTTCCTGTCGATACCGTGCCGTATGACCGTGCGCACGAACATGAAATGCAGGAGAACGGCGAGGACGCAGTGCATGATCAAAAGCCCGGGGATCGACTCGACCGCAAAATGCAAGTGGACAATACCGCCCGCGAGCCTGTACATGCCCCACACGATGAACACGTTCACGGGCGTGGCTATGGCAGCGACGAAAATCTCAGGCAGGAACCATTCGTGGTTGAACACCCTGCCGAACGGGCGAGCAATGAGGAACGCCGCCACGAAGGACAGCGCTTCGACACCGAAATACCATGAGGTAGTCACGTCGAGCAGAGCGCCGAAAACAGCGCCCATCACAAGCCCGTACCACTCGCGGTATAGGAAGGAGAACACGCAGACAAGGCAGAGCATCAGGTTTGGGGAATGACCCCACAACTCGAACCTGGAAAGCAGCGTCGTCTGGATGATGAGAGCCGCAAAGAATACAGGTGCGGCTATATACCAACGCATTGCGCTCATACCAGCACCATCACTTTTTTCAGCCCTTTGAAATACACGGTAGGCTCGATGGACACTTCCATCTGCTGGTTCTTCTTCGTGTACTCCGCTTTCGTCACCTTGCCGAGCGTGATGCCCGCCGGGTAGATGC
This sequence comes from Eubacteriales Family XIII. Incertae Sedis bacterium, assembly GCA_031257215.1. Classification (GTDB taxonomy): domain Bacteria; phylum Bacillota; class Clostridia; order Peptostreptococcales; family Anaerovoracaceae; genus JAIRPC01. Next base: position 8,183 of record JAIRPC010000156.1, on the reverse strand, counting down.
CGCCCAGGCCTGACGTGACTATCTCGTCGCCAACCATGGCAAAGCCGTTTTCGTCAAGCAGCGTTCCGACGAGCCCGCCCTCTCCGTCGCCCGCGCATACGCCCAGGAAAATTACGTCTTTTCCGTCTTTCTTTTCCTTTACCTGGAATCCTATTTTATTGTTCTCGTCAGTAAGGGACACGACCTTCGCCCAGCCCTTGCCAGACGAAAGGACTCGGCCGACCAGGCCGTCCCCGCAGAGCACCACCGTGTCGCGCTTCACGCCCGACTCCGTGCCGGCGTTGACCGTGAACAGGTTGAAGCTGTCCGTGCCGTTGTAGGTGATGACATCTGCCGCAACGGGCTTCTTGTCCGCCACCGCGTCATTGATGTTGAAGCTGTCCGAGAGCTTTTTCAGCTCCGCGTATTCGTCCTCCGACAGCTGCGCTATCTGCAACTCGCGTTTCAGCTCCTCCACCTCCGCTTTCAGGCGGTCCATCTCGCTGTTGCCAGCCGCCGCGCTTTTCGGGTCGTTGCCTGTTATTCTGTCCATCAGGGAAAAAACGGGGCGCTGCACGAGCGTCACAAAGCCCTTGGCCGCCCTGCCCATCGCCGTATCCTCCCCTTGCAAGGTGGTCGAAACGCCGAACAATATAACAAGCGCCACCACGATGGCGCCTATGAGCGTCAGGAACTTATGCCTTGCAATCCATCTCATTTCTTGTTATAGCTTGCGTACCTTTCGAGCTTGTCGATATTCGACAGGCATGTGCCCGCGCCCTCCGCAACAGCTTCGAGCGCGTTCTCCGCAACGATGACGTTCAGCCCCGTTTCCTCTGTGATCAGCCTGTCGAACCCTCTGATGAGAGCCCCGCCGCCGGTAAGGACGATGCCCATATGGACGATATCCTCGGCGATGGCGGGCGGCGAATCTTCAAGCGTCTGCTTGATCCCGTCCACTATCACCTGTATCGGCTCTTGGAGCGCGTCGTAGATGTCCCGCGACGTAACGGTGTATGTGCGCGGCAGGCCCGAAACTATGTCGCGCCCGCTGGCTTCCCATTCGCGGAAGCCTCTCTTTGTTTCTCGCGGGTCGAGCCATGCGCACCCGATCTCTATTTTTAGCTCCTCCGCCATCGCCTCGCCGATAAGCAGCTCGTAATTTTTTCGCATATAGGCTATGATGGCTTCGTTCAGCTTGTCCCCCGCGTGCCTCAGCGACGTGCTGACCACTATGCCTTCGAGGGCTATGATGGCTATGTCGGACGTGCCGCCGCCGATATCAGCGACCATACAGCCCGTCGGCCCGTCTATGGGCAGGCCTACGCCGATCGCCGCCGCCATCGGCTCGTCCAGGATATAAACGTCTTTCGCGCCCATGGAGCGGAGAACCTCCTCCACCGCCCTTTTCTCGACCTCGGTCACGCCTGACGGCACGCCCACGACTACGCGGATGTTCGAAAGCCGCGAGCCCTTGTCCACCGCCTTGACGATAAAGACGCGAAGCATCTCCGCGGTCATCTCAAAATTTGAAATAACGCCGTCTTCGAGCGGGCGCACCACCTTGATGTGCTTCGGCACCTTGCCGATCATCTTTTTCGCTTCAACGCCAACCGCAAGTATGCGCCTGGCGAAGGTGTCAACGGCTATAACCGAAGGCTGGTTCAGCACGATGCCCTTGCCCTTGATATATACCAAAGTATTAGCGGTACCCAGGTCTATGCCTACGTCCTTGCCTCCGATACCGAACATATCTGCATTGCCTCACTTTCCTGTATCACAGACGCCGCACACACATAAGCGCAACGCCTATTGCCCATCTTTTTCATTCCTGGCCTTCGCGTCTCACATCAGGCCTTTGCGCCTGAGGCTCACGAAGCACCCGTCCCCGATAATCAGGTGATCCACCACCTTGATGCCGAGTATATCTCCCGCTTTTTCGAGCGCCTTTGTTACCTCTATGTCGTCGCCGCTCGGCTCAGGGTTGCCGCTGGGGTGGTTGTGTACGAGCATTATGCTCGCGGCGCCCCTCCTTACGGCGGGTCTGAACACTTCCCGCGCGTCCACTATCGAGGAATTGATGCTGCCGAGCGAAACTGTCTCCTTGCCCGTCATCTCTCCACGCACGTTCAGCATGAGTATGTTGAACACCTCATTCTTCGCGTAACGCAGCTCTTCCATGAACAGCGCGGCCGTTTCCTCCGGCGAGGTCAGCCGAACGCGGCCCTGCACGCGCCCCGCGGACATGCGCCTGCCCAGCTCCGCGGCGGCAATCAGTCTGCAAGCGATAGCTTTTCCTATCCCGCCTATGCGCGAAAGCTCCTCTGGCGAAGCCGTGTGCAGCCAGACGATTCCCTCGTCCGTGCTTGCAAGCACCCGCGACGCGAGAGCCATCGCGGATCTGCCTTTCACGCCGCTCCCTATGAGCAGCGCGATAAGCTCCTGGTTTGAAAGCGCCCCCGCTCCAAGCGATATAAGCCTTTCGCGCGGGCGTTCCGATTGCGGTAATTCATTTATCCGTGGCATGATCCTTTCCTTTCCTGCATGAATCATCCCACAGCAAAACACTGTCACGCAATATTATACCATAGTATTGGGGAAAGTATCAGGGGGCAACCGCGATATATGAGAGCAATTTTTCGGTAACTTCCTCTATGCCTATGCCGTCCGTGTCTATCAGCACCGCGTCCTCCGCCCTGGTGAGCGGGTTCAGCTCCCTGTGTGAATCGTCGTAATCCCTTTTTTCGATCGCCGCAAGGACATCCTCGTAACTATCGCGCGCGCCCGTCGCCGACAGCTCCGCGAACCTGCGCCTCGCCCTCTCCCTCGCGGAAGCCGTCATAAAAAACTTGTGCTCCGCGTCAGGGAACACGTTCGTGCCTATGTCTCGCCCGTCCATGACGACGCTTTTGGACGCGCCCATGCCGCGTTGAAGCTCCACCAGCTTCTCCCTGATGATGCCCATGGCGCTGCTCTTCGACGCCATAGCCGTCACCTCAGGCGTGCGTATGCCACCCGTTACGTCCCTGCCGTCAAGCAGCGTCCTGCCGCTTGACTGATCGACGGCAGTCTCGGCGAGCATGTCCGCAAGCCTGCCCGGCTCCGCGACGGGGTCTATGCCCTGTTCGATAATTTTCAGCGCAACCGCCCTGTACATAGCACCCGTGTCTATGTAGTCTGCGCCGATAGCGGCCGCCACGCGCTTCGCGACAGTGCTCTTGCCCGCGCCCGACGGCCCGTCGATAGCGACGCGGATATGGGCGCGCGCATGCGTGGTTGGGTCAGGCGAAAATCCGCCGCCGCCGTCGCACTGGCGCAGAGGGTGTGTTTTTTCGCGAAGCCCGCCGCCTGCCGCCATCATTCGTTACCGCTGCCACCGCCCTCGCCTGGCGCGGCATCGATGCGGCCGGGCTTCGGGGACGGCTTCCCGATCTTGCTGTTGTTGCCGAGTATCTTGTCGATCTCCTCGCGGAAGCTCTCCGCGTCCGTGAACCGCCTGTAAACTGACGCGAACCTGACAAACGCTACGTCGTCGATATTCTTCAAATGCTCCATGACGTACTCGCCGATGATGGACGACTCCATCTCTTTCTCCATGGTGTTGTTCAGCGCGCGCTCGATCTCGTAGACGATCTTCTCTATGTCAGCCATAGGGACGGGGCGCTTCTCGCAGGCCTTGATAATGCCATTCATCATCTTGTTGCGGTCGAAAGCCTCGCGGCTGCCGTCTTTCTTGACGACCATCTGCGTGATCTCCTCGACCTTCTCATAGGTCGTGAACCGCTTCGAGCAGGCTTCGCACTCGCGGCGGCGCCTGATGGCCTGGCCCTCCTCAGTCGGCCTGGAATCTATGACCTTCGTATCGTCGTTCCCGCAGAATGGGCAGCGCATGGCGTATTACCTGCTGCCCTCGACCGCTACCCTGGCTTTTTCACAAAGCTGGGCGAAGCCTGCGCTGTCGGATATGGCCATTTCTGAAAGCATCTTCCTGTTGATCTCGATGCCCGATATTTTCAGCCCGTTCATAAGGCGGCTGTACGATATGCCGTTCATCCTTGCGCCCGCGTTGATCCTGGCGATCCAAAGGCGCCTGAAATCGCGTTTCTTGTGCTTGCGCCCGACATATGCCGACGCGAGCGCGCGCATAACGGCGGGGTTCGCGGCGCGGAATACCTTGCTCTTCTGCCCATAATAGCCCTTCGCCAGCCTAAGTATCTTCTTGTGCCTCTTGTGTGCTGCTAAGCCTTTTTTCACTCTTGCCATCTTTTTTTACCTCGTGTCATCGTTAATCGCTCAATCGTTCTTTCGTTCTATCGTTCCGCTGGAAGCTATTTGGCCAACGCCCGCTTGATGCGCGTCAGATCCGCTGACGTCAGCGTCGTCGCCTTGCGTAGCCCCCTCTTGCGCTTCGCGGACTTCTTGTTCAGGATGTGGCTCTTGTACGCCTTGTTCCTTTTCAGCTTGCCCGTGCCTGTCAGCTTGAAGCGCTTTGCCGCGCCGCGGTGTGTTTTCATCTTGTTCTTCATGCGTTTCTCCTTATTCTGCTATGCTTTACTGTCCGTGCTGTCCTGCTCCGCGCCCCGTGGCTGCGCGGCCTTGGCCTTGGCTGGTTCCGCTCCGTCCTTGGCGCGTTCCTGGCCATCTGCTGTCTTCGCTTTCACGCGCCGCTCTTTCTCCGTGAGCGGGGCTAGGATCATCACCAGGTTGCGCCCCTCGAAAGCGGCCCTTTTCTCCGGTGCGCCGCTGTCCTTGACGAACTCGGCAAAACGCTCCATGACCTCGAAGCCCTTCTCCGTCCTGCCGCGTTCCCTGCCGCGAAACCTGAGGCTGACCTTTACCTTATCCTCGTCGTTCAGGAATTTTACGGCATGAGAGGCTTTCACTTCGAGGTCGTGAACCTCTATCGAAGGGCTGAGCCTGACTTCCTTGACCTGAATGACCTTCTGTTTCTTCTTCGCCTCTTTTTCCCTTTTTTGTTGTTCGTATCTGTATTTCCCGTAATCCATGACGCGAGCCACCGGCGGGCTGGCGTTGGGGGAGATGAGAACGAGATCCAGATTGCGGCTGTCCGCAAACTGTAACGCCGTTTCACGCAACATGATGCCGGCCTGCTCTCCGTTATCGTCAATGACCCTAAGCTCGTTTGACCTTATCTCGTCGTTAATCGGGTTGGCCTTTGGCGCCGGCCCTCTGCTGTGGCGCGGGTTGGTTTGTCTGGCGATTTGGTAACACCTCCTTTGTGTGTCTTTTCTCCGCAGTTGATTCCGGAAAAAATTCTTCTCAAATAACTCTGTAACTGTAATATTCCATCACCGCTTTGCCTGTGCGCCGCAGCGCACAAAAAAGCGGATACATAGGTATCCGCTCCAATCGCTCACTCAGGCGCATATCGCGCAAGTAGTTTGACCGACCTGCCTGCCCATGCCGACGAGGTGAGAAGCGGAATACTTCTGCTTTTGCAATCAGTCGAGAACATCTCTCAACCTTTAATATCATACCATCTTTTTGTGCGGCTTGTCAAAAGTTTTTTGTTGGCACGCACTTAAAGTGGATGGTTTCCTTGATTGCGAAATCCATGATATCGCAATCCGAAATTATTATAGGAACTGCGCGAGCAACGTGCCTGCCGCTACCGCCGAGCCTATGACGCCCGCCACATTCGGTCCCATTGCGTGCATGAGCAGGTAGTTCGCGGGGTTGTACTTCTGCCCCACGATCTGCGATACGCGCGCCGCCATAGGCACGGCCGACACGCCCGCCGAGCCTATAAGCGGGTTGATCTTGCATCCCGTCAGCACGTACATGAGCTTGCCGATCAGCAGCCCGCCGATGGTGCTGAACATGAACGCGACCAGCCCCAGCACGATTATTTTAATAGTTGACGGCGCGAGGAAATTCTCGCCGACGGCAGTCGCGCCGACCGTGACGCCGAGGAATATGGTCACTATGTTGATGAGCGCGTTCTGCACTGTGTCCGAAAGCCTTGCGACCACGCCCGACTCGCGGAACAGGTTGCCGAGCATGAGCATGCCGATAAGCGGCGCGACCGACGGCAGAAGCAGAATGACGAGAACCGCCACCACGACGGCGAAGCAGATCTTTTCGAGCTTCGACACGGGGCGCAGCTGTTCCATTTTGACCACGCGCTCCTTATTTGTCGTGAGCAGCTTCATGAACGGCGGCTGTATGAGCGGTATCAGCGCCATATACGAGTACGCCGCGACCGCTATTGGCGCGAGCAGATGCGGCGCGAGCTTCGATGTGAGGAATATGGCGGTCGGGCCATCAGCCCCGCCGATGATGCCTATCGAGCCGGCTTCCTGGGCATCGAACCCAAGACCAAGAGCGATCATGAACGCCATCGCGATGCCGAACTGTGCGCCCGCGCCCATGAACAGCGAGGAAGGGCGCGCGATCAGCGGGCCGAAATCGGTCATCGCGCCGACGCCCAGGAATATGAGTGACGGATAGATGCCGAGTTTCACGCCGAGGTACAGGAAGTCAAGCAGACCGCCTTTCTCTACCACCTCTTGAAAAATAATGTGAAAACCCGCCTCATGACCTGCCGGCGGCGTAAATAATTCCATGTGCATCAGCTCGCTCAGCGGCAGGTTGGTCAGCATCATGCCGAACGCTATGGGGAGCAACAAAAGCGGCTCGTACTGTTTCTTGATGGCGAGGTATATGAGGATCGCCGAAATGAACATCATGACCAGCTGTTGCCATGTCATATTCACGAAGCCCGACATATTGACTAATTTCGAAAATGATTCCACGAACATCATGCCCCTCCTTTCTTCACGTCAGCGCTGCCTCTGCTCAGGATATGCACCTCCACGCTTCTCACTATGGCCGTAAAGACCTTTATGAGCGCGTACAGGATGACGAGCACGAGGAACACGACCATAATGACGAAAAGCGCCTGTAATACTTGTTCACCCATAACAAACTCTCCTAACACACAAAAAAAAATATAGCTTAAAATATCATTGCCAATAAATTATCGCTTACAAAAAGGAGTCTGACATACGAGCGCTATAAAGCCCGCAACCACGACCCCTCCGTTATATTGTCCCGAAGAGCAGATCTCTCTGCGGCAAACCGCCCTTACTTATGGCTTTCGAGTCCCACGATGATGATCGAGCAGACGATAAAAACAACCGCGCCGCCCAGTGTCACTTTCGTGAGTATGGATTCATACCCTCGGCTCTTTTTCTTGCCGAACAACTGCTCCGCGCCGCCGCCGATCGAACCGGAAAGCCCCGCGCTGTTGCCCTGTTGCAACAGGACGCTGGCAATCATGACCACGCACGCCACAAGCAGCAATATCTTCAACACAAGTTCCACTATATACCTCCAATCATTGTCACAGCGGCACCGAGGCCGCAAACTTTGATAATTTTATCACAATGTGCCCGCACAAGCAAGTGTCGTGAAGAAAAAAATCAGGAGTCTTAGTTCAGATATCGAAACACCCCTCTGACCTTGCCGAGTATCGCTACGTCGTTCACTATAATGGGGCTCATGGTGCTGTTCTGCGGCTGCAACCGGATGTGGTCCTCCTCCTTGTAGAAGGTCTTGACCGTGGCTTCGCTCTCGAAGCCGTCTATCATCGCCACCACTATGTCGCCGTTGTCGGCGGTCTGCTGCTGTTGCACCAGTATGAGGTCGCCGTCGAGTATGCCAGCGTCCACCATGCTGTCGCCCTGCACTTTCAGCATGAAATTCTCGCCCTTCACGTATGACGCGGGCACGGGGACGTACTCCTCTATGTTCTGTACAGACGTGATGGGCTCGCCCGCCGCGATGCGCCCTACCAGCGGGATGTCTATGATGTCGTGCCGCTCCGTGCCGACGCCGCCTGCCGCGCCCGTGTCCGACGAATCCGTGATCATGATGGCGCGGGGCTTGGACGGGTCTTTCTTGATATAACCCTTGCTCTCTATGCGCTCTATGTCCTTGTGCGTGGTGGATGTGGACTTGATGCCTAGCGCGGCGTTGATCTCCCTGACCGTCGGCGGGTATCCCTTGCGCGCTATCTGCTGTTTCATGAAGTCCAGTATCTGGCGTTCTCTTGTTTTCAATTCTTCCATAATACCCTCCGTGTATCTCCGTTCATAGGGGAACATATTTTCTTTCTATATAATAACACAGGGGTTACAAAAAGTAAACGCCTGTTCAAAATATATTTGGACAGGCGTTTT
>JAIRPC010000139.1 GCA_031257215.1 Eubacteriales Family XIII. Incertae Sedis bacterium | reverse complement strand
TTGCCATCTATCTCCATCGCCCAGACGCTCCAGCCTGACTCGCCCTTTACCCACTGTATGTTCACTTCACCGTCTGGTGAATCGCCGCCGCTGTATTCCACGAGCTTGTCGCCCGAAACAGACGTGCCATTGTCCCAGCTCCCGCCGGGGCAGTAGCCATCAATGGCATCGCCAAAGGTAATGCCACCGCTCATCGAGTCCGCAGGCACTACACCTGAAAAATCCACCTGGTAGTATTGCTCTTTCACCTCGTCGATATCGGGGCTGGAACATGCTGATAGCATGGTCAATGCCATAACCATCAGGGCTATGACGGACAACAGCTTCCTTACATTGATAACGGGATTTGCCCTGTCCGCGATATGCGATACCTGGATTTTCATGATAATCCACCTCCCTCTGCATCTGGGACATGATTTCCTTTGCGTCGATTCATCCTATACATCCTTTTCCTCCTAATATTCAACTTCCTGCACAATTACCAATTACTGCCCAACGCCATGCCGCACAGCGCGGATGGCGATAACGCACGACACAAAAAACGCCCGCATGGCAAGCTTCGCGGACGTATAAATTATTCTGTTAAAATGCTTGTTTGCAGCGAGAAAACTCGCGTGGTTCAGGTTATTGTTGTTTCCAAGTCTGGGAATATAGAGGATACCATATACTGCCCCCCCCCTGGATAATATTTCCAGAGGCTATGGCGCACACCGCGCCGCCTTTGTTTTCGCCACTCACACTATTCATGCCAGAACAACCACCCAACGGCATAGCTACCCTTTCATATCCAACGCTAAACACCAACTCCCTTAACTGATGATTTATTATACACACAGCAAATCCGAATTGCAATAGCTTTCGGTAAATATTTTCTCTCGCCGCCGAGCGTGGGCCGCACGGGAAAACCTCCGCCGCCAGGCAAAGATGCTCCGAATCTATGTTATACTTATTGCAGAGGTGATATATGCTGGACTATGTAGAACGAGAATTAGATGCTATACGAGATTCCATTGCCCAGGTGTCCGAAGTCAGATCGGCATATCTTTTTGGTTCATGCGCAAAGGGCGAAATCGATGCGGACAGCGATATTGATATCTACGTGGTTGTTGCGGACAGTGCGATTGACACAATCGCGGTGGGCGCGCAAATCCGCAAGGCATTGTACAAAAAACGCAAAATCCCGCTGGACCTTTTGGTAGGGCGGGAGAGCGTGTTCAATTCGCGCAAAAAACAGGCTACGCTTGAAAGTATCGTTGCAAAAGAAGGAGTTCTGCTTTATGGAAGCTGACAAGAACAATATTGCTGAGTGGCTTGAGTTCGCAGATCATGATTTGGACACGGCAGAATTGTTATTGGAAATGCGCCCACAACACTATGAAATCATCTGCTATCACTGCGAGCAGGCCGCCGAGAAATATTTGAAGGGATATCTTATTGCCCAAGGAGTTATGCCGCCCAAAACCCACGACCTCGATATGCTATGTGGCCTCTGCTCGGAGAGCGACGCATCATTCGACAACATTGCGGATGAGTGTACGTATCTATCTCAGTTCGCGGTGCAACCACGGTATCCATATGAAATGGGGCTTACAGAAAATATCACCCAAAAGGCTCGTGACTGTGTGCAGAAGATAAAATCATTCAAGGCAATCCAAGACTTGCATACGGAAATTCCCGCAGAAAACGCCAACATTTCGGAAACGAGCGATTCACACACAACCTGAATTGGGGCGTATTAAAAACCTCCGCCTAGCCAGATATGAGTCGAACCACGTCGGCTCGGCTCATATCCGCCTACCCCCGGCGGATCTTCTTCGTTGTGGTTTTCTCGAACGGCTCTTGGCGCAGGGTGAAGCGGCGCACGCTCATGTGCGGCGGCATTGACCCGTTCGCCTTGTCCACCTCGCGGTCTATTATTTTTCTAAGGTCATCTCCCTTTGCGCAGGCCGCGCCGAAGTCGCGCTCTATTGCCGCTAGGTCGGGGAATATTTCGGCGCACACCGCCACGCGCTCGCCGCTGTCGCCTGTCACTACGGTTTCCTCTATATATGGCGAGCGCAGCAGGCGGGCTTCCACCTCCTCCGGGTATACGTTCTTGCCGCTGTTCAGCACTATCAGGTTTTTCTTGCGCCCCGTTATATATAGGAAGCCATCCTCGTCGAAGCGCCCTAGGTCGCCCGTGCGCAGGCGGCCGCCGGGCATCGCCGCGCGGGTCGCTTCCTCGTCCTCATAGTAGCCGGGCATGACCGAAGCGCCCGCGACCACTATCTCCCCCACCCCGTCAGCGTCCGCGCCGTCTATCTGCACGAACGTGCCATGCAGCGGCAGACCGACGGAGGCGTCCTTGCTGCACCTGTCCTTGCCGACGGATATGATGGGCGCGCTCTCCGTCATGCCGTAGCCCTGTATCATGCGGATCCCCATAGCGTTGAAGTCGCTGATGATCCTCGGATCGCAGGGCGCGCCGCCCACGAGGAAAAGCTTCATATGCCCGCCGAGCGCCTTGTGGACGCTGCGGAACATCAGCTTCGGCGGGATTCTGCCCTCGCTCAGCTTCGCCAGGTTGATGAGCCCGCGCAGGAGGTCGCGCCTGCCCGCGCGTTCGGCTGTCTTCATTATGTTGCGGTGCATCTTCTCAAACACGAGCGGCACGCCTATTATGACGTTCGCCCTGCTCTCGGCGAGGTCGCGCATGATGTACCGAAGCCCTTCGCAGACCGCCACCGTGCAGCCCTGGTACATAGCCGCGAGGATGTCGCACGTGAATTCAAGGGTGTGGTGCATGGGCAGCACGGATAGTGTAACCATGCCGCTAGCATTGATGAACGCGCTCAGCCCCATAACGTTGGACACGAGGTTGGCGTGTGTGAGCATAACGCCCTTTGCCGCGCCCGTCGTGCCTGAGGTATAGAGCAGCGAGCAGATTTGATGCGGGTCAATAACCGTGCGGAAATATCTGTCGTCGCCGCCCTTGATGAGTCTTTCGCCCTCCGCTATCAGCTGCGGAATGTCGCTCGTGCATATGCGCGTGGCGGCGGTTTCATTTTCCGCCTGCACCGCCCCAGCGTATTTTTTTGAATGGAATACAGCGGATGCTTTTGTGCGGGCGAGCAGGCCCTGCACCTCTGCCGCGGGCAGGCGCGGGTCTATGGGGACTGCCGTTCCGCCGCCACAGACCACGGCGAAATATGCGACAATATATTCGTAGCTGTTCTCGGAAATGATCGCGACCTTGCCGCCGCGCATAGTATGCGGCATGTCACCGCCACTGCCCTCGCCCAGATGCCCCGCCGCCAGGAGCGCTGTCCCCAGGGCAGTCGCGTCGGAGCGGAACTGCCTGTATGAGATGGGAACGAAGCCGCCGCCCGCGCACCTGGACAGATACGCCGCCGAGTCGCCGTAAAGCTCGGCGGCGCTGTTCATGAGGCGGCGCAGATCCGCCACCCGCCGCGTCTCATATAAAGCATCCTTGTAGCGCATACTGTTCATGTTACTATTATATATCACTGTTCAAGCAAAGCCTATCCGTGTATCTCCGTGACGAGCTATCGCCATTGTGGATTGCGGGTCGGAGCCCGCAATGACGAGAGTGGTTGTTGCCGCCCATAGTAGATTGCGGGTCGGAGCCCGCAATGACGAGAGTGGTTGTTTCCACCCATTGCTTCACCGCAACGGTTTATCCATCACACAAGCCCGTAGCCATCCATGCATGCTTTCAGCATGGCGAAGTTTTCGTCCGCCAGCGGGCATAGCGGCAGGCGGTACTCGTATTCGCACATGCCCATCAGGTGCGCCGCAGCCTTGATCGGTATCGGGTTGACCTCGCAGAACACTGCGTCTATGAGCGGTTTCAGATCGAGCTGCAACTGCTCAGCGCGCGCCGTGTCGCCCGCGAGGAACGACGCGCACATATCGTGTACCGCCTTGGGCGCGACATTCGCGACGGTCGAGATGACCCCCTTGCCGCCCACCGACATCAGCGGGACGATCATGTCGTCGTTACCCGACCAGATATCGAAATCCTTGCCGCGCGTGACGCGCGAGATCTCCGCGACCTGCGCGATATTCCCGCTGGCTTCCTTGATGCCCGCGATGTTGTCCACGTCCGCCAGCTCCGCGCAGACGTCGGGCGCGATATTCATGCCCGTGCGCGACGGCACCGAGTAGAGGATGACGGGGATTTTCACCGACGCGGCGCAGACCGTGAAATGCTCTATCAGCCCGCGGCGCGAGCATTTGTTGTAGTAGGGGGTCAC
>JAIRPC010000133.1 GCA_031257215.1 Eubacteriales Family XIII. Incertae Sedis bacterium | reverse complement strand
CCTGATTTTAATTATGGCGAATTCGCCACAATTAGAAGTCAGGCAGGACTGCACAGTTATAAAATCAGCGTGAAAGAATGGGTGGCGAAAACGAACGCCATCGGACTTCGCGCCACCGCCGGACGATACGGCGGCACTTATGCCTATAAAGATATTGCCTTTGAATTCGGCATGTGGATAAGCCCTCAATTCAAAATCTATCTGATTAAAGAATTCGACCGACTAAAAACGCAGGAACAGAAACAACTGGATTGGGATATTAAACGTAATTTAACGAAAATCAATTATCGTGTTCATACGGACGCAATAAAGCAGAACCTTATCCCGCCCACATTAAAAGCGAGCCAAACAGCAATCGTATATGCAAGCGAGGCAGATGTATTGAATGTCGCTTTATTTGGAATGACGGCTAAAACATGGAGAGAACAGAATCCAAGGTTATCGGGCAATATGAGAGATTATGCGGACATTTCACAACTCGTATGCCTGTCCAATCTTGAAAATCTGAATGCCGTATTTATTAGTGACGGGCTATCTCAATCCGATAGATTGAAAAGGCTCAATGAGATTGCAATCAAGCAAATGGAGATACTGACAAAAGATATAGGTGTCGCACAACTTGAACAACAGGAACAGGCCCAACAACTGAATTCTGATGATACTACGGAGGCGCAAAAAGCGTGACGCTAAAGGATATTGAGAGTTCTGATTTATCAATCATATCCGGCAGCCATGACATCATTAATTCCGCGCGATAATGTTGTATAATAATATGAATCGCGCAGACAAAACCGGGCGGCGAAAACAGGCTGCGGAAATCCGCGCTGCAACAGATGGACAGAAAGGCAAAAACGTGGTTCTGAAACGCTTTACAATCTACGACCTCATCATTGTCGCGGTGATGGCGGCGCTCGGCATCGCGCTGAAACCCATCATAGTCGCGGCGGTGCATCTGGTCAGCACTCCGCTGATGCTCCCTGGCGGCTCGCTCGCGGGCGGGCTGTACATGATGTGGCTCGTGCTCGCGTTCGCCATTACGCGCAAGCCCGGCACGGGTACGCTCGTCGGGCTGGTGCAGGCCATCATGATAATGCTCCTGCCCATCCCTGGGTCGCATGGCGTGATGTCGCTCATCAGCTACACCGTGCCCGGCATTGCGCTCGACGCGCTGATGCTTGTCATGCTCTGGCTGGCGCGGCGCGAATTTGACCGACTGGCGGCGTTCCTCGGCGGCCTTGTCACGAACCTGGCGGGGACGCTGATGACCACTGTCATATTTATGAGGCTGCCCGCGATCCCATTCGCGGTGGCGGTATGCGCGGCGTCGCTTTCGGGCGGCATAGGCGGGCTTATCGCGTGGGGGCTATATAAAGTAATAAAAAAATACAGACTGGTGAGGAACGGATGAACAGCGACAAGAAAAAAGTTACTAAACAGACAATAATTATTATAGTAATAATTGCGGCATTGGCTGCGGGCTTGGCGGTGTTTGCGGCGCTAAACCGCCAGGCTTCGGATTCGGGGGTGGGCGCTGTCGGGTCGGCCGGCACGTTCACCGTCATAGCGGACGGCGGCGCGCTGAAATCGTTCACGATAGACGAGCTGAAAAATTACGAGCCTATCACCGTCGAAAAGGAGCTGGTGTCAGGCAAGCACGACGACGAGAGCGGCGCGTTCACGGGCGTCCCGCTCGAAAGCATCCTCGACACCGCTGCGGCGGGCTGGCGCGACAAATACACGGAGTTCACATTTCGCGCGGAGGACGGGTTCGTGTCCTCGGTGTTCAAGTCGGACATAGAAAAAGGGGAGAACGTGATAGTCGCGTATGAGCAGGACGGCAAGGCGATACCCGGCAAAGCGGACGGCGGCAAGGGACCGCTCAGGGTGATAGTCGTGGCGGACGAGTTCGGCAACCGCTCCACGCAGATGGTCGTTTCTGTCGAGCTGGGGGAGTGATGCTTCGGGAAGCCCCTGTGGATGTGGAAGCGCGGGATTCTTTGGCGGGCGGCTTGGCCGGCGACGCGGAAGCCCCTGGCGCGGATCGCGGCTTGACGGGCTTGGCAATAGAGGTGCGCGGCCTGAGCTTCGCCTACGCGGGCGGGCCGCCCATGCTATGCGGCATGGACCTCGCCATTGAGCGCGGCACGATAAACGTCGTCATAGGGCCTTCGGGCTGCGGCAAGACTACCCTGCTCAGATGCTTGACAGGAATAATCCCTGCTATAATAAAGGGCGAGCTTGGCGGCACGGTGCGGCTGAACGGGCGCGAGGTGGTTGCTGCTGGCAGAGAGGTCAAGCCCAACGAAATATCGCTCGCTTGTGGCCTTGTTATGCAAGAGCCCGACCACCAGATCGTGATGACCACCGTCGAGGACGATATCGCCTTCGGGCTCGAAAACAGGATGAAGCCGCCAGGCGAAATACGCGCTGCCGTGGACTCCCACGCGCGCTCGGTGGGGCTGTACGAAAAAAAACTTGAAAACCCACACGCGCTGTCGGGCGGAGAGAAACAGAGGCTTGCGATAGCAGGCACGATGGCTTCCCTGCCGAGCATACTGCTGTTCGACGAGCCTATGAGCGGGCTTGACACCGAGGGTCGCGCGGCGTTCGCGGGGCTGGTTCGGGACATGAGGGCTGAGGGCAGAACCATGCTTATCGTCGAACACGATTTTGAAGAGCTGTCGTTTGCCGACACGTGGATACTCATGAAAGACGGCAGGATAGCCAGCGCGACGCCGCCGAGCGCCGCGCCGCGCGAGCTGTTGGAGGGCGGGCTATGGCTCTGACCGCGGCAGACGTAAGCTTTTCATATGACGCGCGCGGCGGTATGGGCGCGAAGGATATCCTGCGCGGCTTTTCCGCAACATTCCACAGTGGCGCGATAACGGCGGTAACGGGGCCAAACGGCAGCGGAAAAACAACGCTGGCGCGCCTGCTGGTAGGCATCCTAAAACCACGCGCGGGCGAGATATCCATAGACGGAGTTCCCGTGTCAGGGCTGACCCTGACCGAGGTAGGAAAGCGCGTCGGCATCGTCATGCAGGATCCCTGCCGCCAGATATTCACCACGTCCGTGTGGGACGAGATGATGTTTGGGTTGGAAAATATTGGAATTAGCAAAAGCGACGCTGAACAGCTGTCGGGCGAATACCTGTCGCTGTTCGGGCTGTCGGACAAGATGGACTGCTTCCCGTTCGAACTGAGCACGGGGGAACGCCAGCGGCTGGTGCTTGCCGCCGTGCTCGCGGCGAAGCCCGCCTACCTCATACTTGACGAGCCGACATCCTCGCTCGATATCGGCAGAAGAAAAACGCTCGGCGGCTATTTGTCCGAGATACGTGACAGGGACGGCGTGGGGGTCGTGCTGATCAGCCACGACGCGAGATTCGTGGACGAGCACGCGGACAGCGTGATCACTCTGAGCCCTTGCCAGGTTGGCGCGGGGGAGGGTTCGGCATGAGCGCGGGCGTAGGCGCGGGCGGGAGCGCAGGCAAGCGGGGGCTTAGAGCCCTTGACCCCAGACCGAAGCTGCTTCTGATGGCTACGGTGTCCACGCTCTGCATGCTGACGGAGGGGATGGTTTTCCTGTTCGCGGAGGTGGCGGCTCTGCTCGTATTGCTGGCCGTCGGCAGGGCGGACTTCGCCCTGCTCTGGCGCAGGTGCAGGACGCTTGTCGCGCTTATCGCGTCGCTGTTTGTTATACAGGCGCTGTTCGCGGCGCCAGGCTCTTACGGGACTGGGCTAGGCGGTGGCGCGGGAGGCGGCGCGGGCGCAGCGGAGACAGCTGGCGCGGCGGCAATGGCTGATCCCGCGCTCATCAATATTGGCAATATCTCGCTCGTGCATATCTCAGGCTTGTTTCTCGCCGCAATGCTGGCGCTCAGGCTCATCATTATAGTCGTGTCCGCCCAGATACTGCTCGAAGGCGAGGTGCGCGACTATATGCTCGCGTTCACGCAGATGCGCCTGCCATACGAGCTTGCGTTCATGGTCGTGATGGGGCTTCACTTTCTGCCCATACTTCGGGACGAGGCAATGAGCACATATTATTGTATGCAGCTGCGCGGCGTCGCGTTCAGAAAGACGAGCCTGCCGAAAAAGCTGAAAGCCTACGCGGGGCTATGCCTGCCAGTGCTCGTCAGCACCCTGCGGAGAGCCGACGAAACATCCACGGCCATGGAGCTTCGCGGGTTTCGCGCCATGGGCGGGCGCACCTATATGAGGAAGCTCGTAATGAATCGCGCGGATGTGGCGGCGCTCGTGCTGCTCCCCGCTGTTTTTGTTACATTATTCATACTGTTGAGGTAAAATAACCATATGCTTTTCGAGTGGAATGACGAAACGATAGGATATTACAGCAGGGCCGCAGAATACACGGGGTATTTCCGCGAGCTGGCGGCGTTGGCCGCGCCCGCCCTTTCGCGGTCAGACGCGGTGCTTGACGTGGGCTGTGGCGCGGGGCTGATAGACATGGAGCTGGCGCGGTCCGTGCGCTCTGTGACGGCGGTGGACCACAGCGAAAAGGCGATAGAATATCTTCGCGCAGAGTCCGCCCGCCGAGGCATCAAAAATATTTCGCCCGTGCTGTGCGGCGCGGACGAGTACGGGGGCGCGGGCTACGATATCCTGTTGCTCTGTTTTTTCGGGGATCCGGGCGAGGGCATGAAACGCCTGATAGACGGGGCGCGGCGCGGCGCGGTCATCATGACTCACGCGGACGACACCGACAAGAGCCGCAGCGCCCTGGGCAGGGACATCAAAAAGGTGTTTGCCTCCGAGGTGCGGGCTTTCCTGGGCGCGGCGGGGTATGGCTTCGAGGAGCGCGTCGCGACACTGGATTTCAGCCAGCCGTTCACATCAGAGGGTGACGCGCTGAAATTTTTTGAACTGTACTCGCTGGAAAGCGACGCCGCCGCCAGACGCGAAGCGGCAAAGCGAAGGATGGCGGAGCTAGTCCCCGCATCCGCGCCCTACGCCCTAATGCTGCCAAAGGAACGCCGAACGTCGGTGTTCACCGTTGTTGCGGACAGATAGTTATTGCATTTTTCCTCACCTTTATATATCTATTCGCGCCCGTACACCTTCACCTCGCAAACTGGCGGCTCTTTGCCTGCCGAGCCATGCGGGAGTTCCGCCGCAGAGCCGTGCTTGCCCATAGTGCCGCCCTCTGGCTTCTTCGTCTTGTCTTTGCCGCTATGTCGCCACATATTGCATACAATCCTAACGAGTACGAAAGCCGCTATGCCGCCGAGTATGAAGAGCCTGTGGTGGTCTGTCAATAACAGCGCTGCTATTGTCACTGCCATAATGTCCATCTACTTATCCTTTCGCCTCTATCCAAAACCGCTGCTGCCAAATATCTTCTTCCGAATTGCCCTCACATATATATATGTCGTCAGGATGCCAAAAAGATTCACTTTTATTTATTTTTTAAAAAAAATTTTTTTCGCGGTTACAAATCCTGCAAACAAACCCATTCGCACCGTAAATTGTTGCGCACGCAAAAACGTTGAAACGGCAACCATTGTTATTGCCAATAACACAGCCAAAACCCCAAACCCAAAAAAAAATCAAAAAATCGCGTTGTAGCAACAACATAATTTTCCGCATCCCCTGTTTTCTGTGATAGCCTAATCCCAACAATTGCAGTTAGACAAACGGAGGAAGAAAAAATGAGCAGCTACAAAGTCAGCGAAGGCCGCAGGTTCGTAGCGGTTTTGCTTGCGGTCTTGACCGCGCTTGCGTTCGTGCCTGCGCTTGGCGGCGCGAACGGCGATTATGATGCGTATGCGGACGACCCGCCGCCTGCCGAAATTCTCTACGGCGGCGAAACGCTGGTGACCGGGGCGCTTAACGTCGGCGACAAGGTTTACCAGCTCGCCACGACGGCCACGGGCATCATCACGATCAACAGCGATCCGCACAGCCGCACCATCACGATCATCGGCAACGGTGTGGAGAACGAGCCGAACAGGGACATCAGCATTGTCGCCAACGGCTGCATCAATCTGGTATTGCAGGACGTGTTCCTGCGGAGCGACAAGATAAACTACGGGGATGTTGCCGAGAACAGCATCCTGGATTTCAGAAGCGCGGAGATCGAGTCGGGCAATTCGCTCGTGCTGAAAGGCACGAACCTTATCGAGCTTCAAAACAACGACTGCTCGAAGGCCGCCATCCGCGTGGCGCAGTCCTCGGACATCCCGCAGAAGCCAGTGAAGCTGGACATAGGCGGCGACGGAACGCTCTACCTGTATAAATACGTCCTCGGCGCGGGGATCGGCGGGGGAGGCTATGGCGGCGCTACCACGGGATGGCGGGAGAAGTCCGGCGAGATCACGTTCAGCGGCGGCAACATTTTCTTGAAGGGCTCCAAGATAGGGGCGGTTGTCGGCACGGGCGGCTCCGGTCCTGATGTCACGCCCGGTCCCATCACCATCAAGGGCGGCAACATCAATATAGAAGCGAACGCGCACGGCGCGGCGTTCGGCGGCGGCAGCGCCGGGCCCGGCGGCGACGTGTTCCTCGAAGGCGGCAATGTCACCATCACGACGGACTACGGCGGCCCCGCCATCGGAGGCCCTGCCGCGCCATACGGAAATTTCATCTACAAAGGCGGCTCGCTGAAAACGGTCGTGACGACGAACGCGGCGATAGACGGGCATTACTGGGGAGGCGTCCCGGGGATATTCGACACGAACATCACCGCAGCGAAAAAGAACGCGGACGGCGACCCCGTCAGCAGGCTCGTGTTCGACACGAACAGGACGGAGCTGGCGGGCGCGCAGTCGTACACGGCGGCGATAGACGGCAAGATCGTATATCGCGGCGGGCGGCATACCATAGACTATTCCAAGAATACGGATTCCACCATCGCGAACTGGGTTCCGTCACAGGACACGAACCTCTACCTGTACGCCCCGACGACCGCGGCGATCCTGTCCGTCAACGGGGAAACCTACGACGTCAGCTATGCAAAGCCCACGGGCTTCTCGTTCACGCATACGGGCGCGGGCGACATGCTGACCCTGCCGCCCGATACCTCATGGTACAGCCCCACAGCCAGCGCCTTCACGCTGACGTCGGCCCCGCAGCTGTTCGGGTTTGCGCAGATAGTCAACGGCACAGCGGACGGGATAGCCAGGGACGGCTTCGAGAACAAGACAGTCCGCCTCGGCAGTGATATCGACCTGAAAAACGCGGAGTGGTCAGCGATAGGCACGGGGACTATACAGAACATAACGTACACGGCTATCGCGGGCTCGGCCGCCCCAGGCAAAAGCGAGAAGGACATAACCCATATCGCGGATGACAGTCTGCCGTTTGGTGGCACGTTCGACGGCCAGGGGCATACCATATCCGGCCTGAGGATAGACAACAACAAAGCGGTGCAGGGGCTGTTCGGGTGTACCGGCCCGGATTCGACGATAAAGAATTTCACGCTCCAAGGTCTGGTGAGCACCACGAACAGCGGCGACGCGGTAGGGGCTGTCGTCGGCTTCGGGCGCGGGCTGATCGAGCGCGTGCGGAACAAAGCGCAGGTCTACGCGCCGAACGCCCATAACGTGGGCGGCATAGCGGGCTACGCTGACGGCAAGGAGGGCGTCGGCGGCAACAGCGAGATACGTTTCAGCTCGAACGAATCGACGGTGACGGGCTACCTGAAAGTCGGCGGCATCACAGGCCAGAACAGCGGCCTGATCTCATCCAGTTACAGCAAGGGCAAGGTGGACGGCGTGAACGCGTCGAGCAAGAACGGCGTGGGCGGCATAACAGGGCGCAACGGCAACAACAACAACGCGGTCGAGGAGGGCCTGATCCTGAACTGCTTCAGCTCCGCGGAAATCTGCCGCCCCGGCGGGCAAAAATGGGTGGGCGGCATCGTCGGATGGCAGAACAAGATATCCCATGTGAGGAACTCCTACTGGATAGGGAATTTCGCCGTTTGGAACAGCAACACGAACAACCCCATAGTAGGCGGCTCGGATATATCCGACCCTGACACGAGGAACAACTACACGAACAACGACAAGCACTCTGGCTCGTGGGAGAGCGAGATAGGCATACTCACCTCGTCCGCCGTCATGAAGTCCGAGGCATTCGTGGCGTCGCTGAACGGCGGCGGCCGCGCTTGGGTGCGGGACACGTCGAACGTCAATGACGGATACCCGATACTGCGCGGGCTGCACGTGCCGGACGGAGCTGTATTCGAGGGCGTGATAGAGAAGCAAAGCGACCCGAAGACCAGCTACATCGAGGGGCATCCCTTTGACCTGTCGGGCTTCATTGCGGTGGCCAGGTACAGCGACGGCAGCAATGACATCGTGACGGATGTTTCCGCGACAGGCAGCGCGGTCGGCAGACCTCTGACTGTGGCGGACGACGGGAGCACCGTAACGGTGACGGCCATCTACAATGGCGTGTCACTGTCCGAACAGTACACCCTCTCGGTCGAAGCGAACCAGCTCGACAGCCTGACCATAACGAAGCCGCCCACGCAGACGGTTTACGCTGTGGGCGAGACATTCAACACCTCGGGGATGACCGTACGCGCGAACTATCTGAACGGGCTGAGCTCGAAGACGCTGACGAGCGCCGAGTACACCATTTCCCCCGAGTACGTCACGCCTGGCGCGGCGAACGTCATCAGCTACACAGAGGCAGGGCATACAAGAACTGTAACAATAACAGGGATCACGTCGGTAACAGTGCCGCAGTCTGACAGTAGCGTGTACCAGCTCGGCACGGCAAGCGACCTCGTATGGTTCGCCGCCCAGGTGAACCAAAAAGGCACATCGGAAATTGATGCCAAATTAACCAATAACATAGACCTGTCGGGCGGCACTCAGCCCGCGTCGGAAGATCCCGGTATAGCCGCACTGTTCGCGCCTATCGGCACGTCCTCCAAGCAGTTCAAAGGCTCGTTCGACGGCGGCGGCAAGACGGTCAAGCTCGCCGTGGACAACAAGAATACCGACTGCCAGGGGCTGTTCGGATATGTCGGCACGGGCGGCACGGTCAGTGACCTGACGGTCAGCGGCAAGGTTACAGGGAATAACTATGTCGGCGGCATAGCGGGGCGCAGCCTGGGCACTATCGAGCGCGTCGTGAACAAGGCTGCTGTCACATCAGACGCGAACTATGCGGGCGGCATCGCAGGCTATGTTGGCGGCGGATCTATAACCGATGCGGAGAACACAGGCGCGGTGAAAGGCAACTCGTATGTTGGCGGCATCGCGGGCTATGTGTCGTCGGGCGTAACTGTGTCCAATGCGGCAAACAGCGGCGAAGTTGACGGCGACAACTACGTCGGCGGCGCGGTCGGGCGCACCCAGTCATCCGTTTCAGAGGTTTCGAATACGGGTGCGGTGAAAGCGGCGAACAGCAGCACGACCAGTTACGCGGGCGGCGTCATAGGCTATATCGATGCCGCGAATGTGACCGTGTCCGATTGCTACAACACGGGCGAGGTCACGGGCAGCGTCATGAACCTCGGCGGCATAGTGGGCGGTCTGGGCATCAGCTCGAACAACAAAATAATAGACTGCTACAACACGGGTGCGGTAACAAGCACGGCGAGCCAAGGCACCCCTAGCGTCAAGGCGTGCGTAGGCGGGATCGTGGGCTTTCTGTCCAGCGGCACAGGCGGGGAGATTAGTGGCGCCATCAACACGGGCCTGGTTTCGGCCACGGCCGCCAATACCTGGGTCGGCGGCATAGCGGGCTATGTGCATAATAGTAATGTAGGAAATATTAACGAAGCCTATTATTGGGACGGCTCTGTTTCGGACAAGATAGGCTCTACCACAGCCTATGGCGAAGCGTATACGCTGACAGAGCTTGTTGAAGCGTTGGGCGATCTGTACGCCGATTCGCCGCTTGGCGCCGCTGTCGAAAAGCTGAAAGCCGTAACCATCAAGGCCAAGCCACTGGCGGGCGGCGAGGTGGGTCAGCCCTATTCAGAGGTTCTCGAAGCGGACGGCGTCGCGCCCATAGAATGGTCGGTCAGCGGCGGCAGCCTGCCGAACGGCTTGGCTCTGGACTCCGAGACAGGCGCCATCAGCGGGACTCCGAGCAAGGCGGGGAAATTCACGTTCACGGCGCGCGCGTCGGGCGCGTATCATGCCGACGCGAGGGAGTTCTCAGTAACTATTTCCGAGAAGCCGAAACAGCCAGACCCGCCGAAGCCTGCCACGCAGTACGACATCTCGAAAGCGACCGTGGCGGTTTCCGCCGCTGTCTGGACGGGCGGGCAGATAAAGCCGAAGTCAGTAACGGTAACCCTGAACGGCAAGGCTCTGAAATCGGGCGTTGACTACACCATCAGCTATGGCGCGAACAAGGATATCGGCAAGGGCACGGTGACAGCTATCGCCAAGTCAGCCTCGTACTACGGCAAGAAAAGCGCAAGCTTCGACATCAAGCCCAAGCCCGTTTCGTTCAAGAAGCTGACGGTCGGCAAGCGCCTCATCAAAGCGGCGTGGGCGAAGGCCGCCGCCGCGCAGAAGCTGAGCGGCTACCAGATACAGTACAGGGTCAAGGGCAAGGCCAAATGGTCGGGCATCAAGAAGGTGGCGGCGAACAAGCTGAGTTACACCATCAAGAAGCTGAAAAAGAACAGCAGGTACGAGGTCAGAATCCGCACGTACAAGACCATCAAGAGCGGCGCGTCGAAAGGCACATACTGCGGCGAGTGGAGAACCAAGACGAGCGGCAGGGTGAAATAATCGGCGCGGCGTCACAGCGATCTGTTAGAGGAAACAGCAGAAGTACAGGAGGAGAAAACAAATATGTTTGCAGTCAAAAGAAGCATAAAAAAAATGATAGCCATCTGCGTGGCGGCGGTGATGGCGCTGGCGTTCGTGCCGCAGGCAGGAGGGGCGGGCGCGGCGCATGCGGCTACGGTGAGCGCGGACGAGGAATATTATCTGAGCATTGTGGGACAGCCCACAAGGTCGGTCTACCTCGTAGGCGATTCGTTCGACCCTGCGGGAATCAACGTTGCGCTTTACAAAAGGGTCGCGGGTACGCCAACACGCGTTTCAAACCTGACCTACAATACTGGCACTACCTATAAATACGCGATAGACACACCCGTATTCGGCACGGCGGGTGAATACGACGTAAGGATAAGCTACAGCTATGATTCCTCGGGGCAAACCCCCGATTTGGGCGTAGTGGTGTTCGACGATGTGCTGGCGCATGTCAATGTACTCGATATCGCAGAACCGTCCAAGGACGGCGATACATACCTTATAGCTTCCCCCGACGATTTGGCATGGCTGTCTATTTCAGCGAGCGGCGCGGTCAGGCGCGTACTCAATGCCCGGCTGACCGCGGACGTGGACATGAGCGGCGCGGATTTTTTCGCGCCTATCGGCATGGCCAATAACGACTATCAGTACAGGGGCGATTTCGATGGCAACGGTAAGACTGTGACGCTCGATTTCAGTGACGATACAAAAGATGTGAGCGGCCTGTTCGGATATATCGGCGCCGCTGTGTCAGGCACTGTAGCTGGCAATGTACACGACCTGACAGTCGCTGGCACGGTCAAGGGGAAACAGTATGTAGGCGGGATTGCTGCTTACAACAACGGCACTATCGAGCGCGTGACGAACGCGGCAATCATAGTTGCGACAGGCAATTACTCGGGTGGCATAACAGGATATATGGGCAGCTCTACGAATGTCAGAAATGCTACAAACGACGGCTCTGTAACGGGCGTCAACTATACAGGCGGCATTGTCGGCAATATGGCGGGCGGCAATGTTCGGAACGCTGTCAACAACGGCGCTGTTGTCGCTGCGCTGTACACGGGCGGCATAGCGGGATATGTGGCGGCGGCAGGGCGCGTGTCAAACTCCGTCAACAACGGCGCTGTGGAGGGTACGGCAGAGGTCGGCGGCGCGGTCGGCACATTGCTCTCACCTATTTCTAGGGTCGTGAACAACGGAAATGTCAAAGCTACGGCGGTCACGCCAGCGAACTATACGAACTGCGCTGGCGGCATAGTAGGCCGTGTGAACGCGGCGAACGTCACCATCTCGAATTGCTCCAATACAGGGAATGTTACAGGCAAGGCTATGGCGTCGGGCGGCATTGCGGGTTCGCTCGGGATGAATGTGAACAATGTCATAGAGGATTGCTACAACATGGGCGATATAACGTGTGCCGCCGCGGAGGAAAGCACCGTGACGAATTGGGCGGATGCGGGCGGTATCGCTGGATATATCCACACGCAGGCGAACTGCGTTATTGGCAATGTGGTCAACCTCGGCAAGGTTTCCTCCGAAGTGGACAACGCGAATATCGGCGGCATAGTAGGGACAGTCGGCCCAGTGAATACATCCAATATTTCAAACGCCTACTACCTGGACAGCGCGTTGATACAGGAAAATGGCAGACCGAGCGCCTACGGCACGCCCAACAACCTTGCGGAGCTGGCCGAGAATGCCGCGGCCATGTTCCCGCGCTCGCTGCTGCAAAGCACATTGGATGAAATGACCGCGCCCGAAGAACCGAAAGACGAAGAGCCAAAATACGAGGAGTCACCCGTGCCGAGCGACCTCGCGGGAGCGGCTGTTGACGTGCCGCAGTCTGCCGTCTGGACGGGCAGTCAGGTAAGGCCTGCCCGCTTGGCGGTGAAGCTGGGCGGCAAGACTCTGAAAGAGGGCGTTGACTATACGGTCAGCTACGGCGCGAACGTGAATATCGGGAAAGGCACGGTAACGGTCACGGCCAAATCGGCTTCGTACAAAGGCAGCAAGGGCGCCAGCTTCAATATCTTGCCGAAGCCCGTTTTGTTCAAGAAGCTGACGGTCGGCAAAAAACTGCTCAAAGTGGCGCTGGCGAAGGCCGCAGCCGCGCAGAAGCTGAGCGGCTGCCAGATACAGTACAGGGTCAAGGGCAAGGCGAAATGGTCAGGCACAAAGAATATCTCGGCGAAGAAGCTGAGTTACTCCATCAAAAGCCTGAAAAAGGGCAAGCGCTATGAGGTCAGAATCCGCGCGTACAAGATCGTCGATGGCACCGCGTCCGAAAGCACATACTACTACGGCGCGTGGGCGGCCAAGACGAGCGGCAGGGTAAAGTAAATATGTAACTTTAATAGAGAAAAATTGAAAAGTTGTCCAAACAACATTTTCGTTTGCGCTCGCGGGTTTTTAGGGTACAATGATATAACTGGTTGCGCGGGACTGCGCTCTCGTGAAGTCCCGCGTATGTGCAGAGGAGGTTTGCGGGCTTCGGGCGCAGGCCTGCTCGCATGGTTGAGAAGAAGAATGGAGGAAAATTGATGGACACTTATAGGATCAACGGAAGCAAGCGTTTTGTAGCTATCGTCATTGCGGCGCTCACAGCGGTCGCGTTCATGCCGTTCATAGGCGGCGCGGGCCAGGCACATGCCGCGGGCGTTGCGGACGTATGGGACGGCACGGCGGATACGTCGTGGTACAACACGACTGGCGCGTCTTTCACGATAGGCAGCGCGGCGGAGCTGGCGGGCTTTGCGCTTATCGTCAACAACAAACCGGAGGTATCGTCGGCGGGGGCTGTGGACAGCACTGTCGTTCAGGCGGCGAAGGACGCGTATGATGCGGATATAGCAGGCACCGCCCATATAGCGGACAAGGATCTTGACCCTAGCATACCCGCCGACGATTTCCTCGGCAAGACGGTCACGCTCGCGGCGGACATAGACCTTGGCGGCGTGGAGGTCTCGGCAGGCGTTCTGAGCGAAGGCAGCTGGACAACACCCGTATGGAGCGGGAATGAGTGGACGCCTATAGGAAGCTATACGAGTAGCGGGTCGCATACCACTGGTAGCGGGGACGGCGTGTATGGCAGGCCGTTCAAGGGCACGTTCGACGGCGGCAACCACAGGATCTCCAATCTCTATGTCAAAGGAAACAACGTAACAGGGTATGACAACCCTCAGGACAACAGCCACGCCCTTTTCGGCGACCTGGGGCGCGTCGGCCTGGTGAAAAATATTATTGTGGCGTCGGGCTATGTCCGGGGCGATCGCTTCGCGGGCGGCATTGTCGGGCGCGGCTGGGGGCATATAGAAAGCTGCATGAACTACGCGACAGTTGAAACGGACGGCAGCAGGAGCGGCGGCGGCATCGCGGGCGTGAGCTACAAGAACGGCGACGGAAGCCCCTATATCAAGAACAGCGCCAATTTCGGCACGATAGCCACGGGCGACGGAGCCTATCCTGGCGGCATCGTCAGCGACAACGAGGGCGTCGTCTCGAACTGCTACAATGTCGGCAAGGGCGCACACAAGAGCAAGCCTAACTATACTGCGGGTGGCATAGTAGGCGGCGGCAGGGCGAAGGGCACGGTAATAAATTCGTGGTCGATAAGCGGCGAGGGCTATCCGTCCAGAATCATAGGCTATGGAGAGACCGCGCCGCCTGCGGGCTGTGGCTTTGCGGCATCCAGCGATATGAAAGGCATTAAATTCCTCGCGTTGTTTGGCGGGGCTTTCGACAAGGATTCAGACGGCATCAACGACGGCTACCCTGTGCTTGTGGGCCTTGGCAAGGCTTTTGCCGAAGCCGTAGCGGACGAGATAGACGACCTGAACAACAAGCTAAAAGACAAAGACGCGGAGAACAGCAAGGTCGGCGCCGGCAAGGCCGCCGCCGAAGCGGACAAGGCGAAGCTGGAAGCCGAGAAGGCAAAGCTCGAAGCCGAGAAAGCGGCGCTTCAAAAACAGCTCGACGCGGCTAGCCAGACTCTGTTCAAGGCTTCCGCGCCAAAGCTGTCCAAGGTAAAGGCGGGCAAAAAGCAGGCCGCGGCCACGTGGAAAAAACTCGCGAACGCGCAGGGCTATCAGCTCGTGTATTCCACGAGCAAGAGCTTCAAGGGCAAGAAGACCCTCTCCGTGAAAAACGCGGCGGCGGTGAAGCAGACCGTCAAGGGGCTCAAAGGCGGCAAGAAATATTATTTCAAGCTGCGCGGCTACGCGAAGATAGGCGGCAAGACCGTCTACTCCAAATGGTCAGGCGCGCTCTCCGCGAAAATAAAGAAATGATCGGATAGCGTATTCGGTACAGCGTGAAAATGGTGACTGTCATGAGCATGAGCAGGACAAAAAAGGCAAAGGGCTCCGTGCGGGGCGCGATAGCGCGGTTGGCGGCGGTTTTCGCGCTGGCGGCGCTCGTGTTCGTCAACGCGGCGGTGTTCCTGGTGGCCGCGCCTGAGAACGAGGCCTATGCGAGCGGTCCCGGCAAGCTGACCATACGCGTCGGCTACGCGGGTACGGAGTTCATAGAGAAAAAGGTATACACCGAGTCGCAGCTGCGTTCTCTGGGGCTGGTCAAGAACGCCTACTCGTATATCGACATGGGCAATTTCCCAAGGCTCCAAGCGGCGCGCGGCGTGCCGCTGAAAGATATCGTCAGGGACGCGGGCATAGATATAGGCTCTGTACAGCGGTTTTATTTCGTGGCCTCGGACGGGCATGAAACGTCTGGCGACATGACCGCGCTCAGCATCATACACACGAAGCGCTATTTCTACCCGAACCTGATCGAGTGTTGGGACATGGAAACGGACAAGCCGGGAGTCGGCGCCGCCGAGGATCGCAAGGAAGTGGAAACCATTATCGCGGTCGAGTCGTACACCGCCGATCGCTATGACCCTGTTATCCCGTGGGACAAGATGGATTCAAAAAACACGTACAGGCTCGCGTTCGGCATGCCGTCGGTGGACTCCGTCGGCGGGATGCATGATTCGGTGAAATGGATAGAGTCTATCGACGTACAGCTCGTGGGCTCGCCGCCAGAAGATTTCGGGAAGAACGACGAGGACGATACACTGGGCTCGGACCCGTCCAACAAGGACAAGGACAAGGATTCCGACAAGGACACGGACTCGGGCAAGGATACTGACAAGGATAAGGACACCGGGAAAGACAAGCCGAAAGAAGAGCCGAAGCCAGACCCTCCGAAGCAGGAGAACAAATCCGTCTACACGGTGACCTACGTCGCGAACGGCGGCAGCGGCTATGTGGCGGCGCGGCAATACGCGGAGGGCAGCGTTGCGACCGCCGCTGACGGCGGCGCCATGAAGCGCGACGGCTATGTTTTTAGCGGGTGGTCGCAGAACAAGAACGCCTCCACGCCGAAGTACAGGCCAGGCGATACATTCATTGTCAAGGGCAATGTTATGCTATACGCCGTGTGGAAAAAAGCGACGACGGGCGGCGGCACCGGCGACG
Organism: Eubacteriales Family XIII. Incertae Sedis bacterium; assembly: GCA_031257215.1. Lineage (GTDB taxonomy): Bacteria > Bacillota > Clostridia > Peptostreptococcales > Anaerovoracaceae > JAIRPC01. Next base: position 9,681 of record JAIRPC010000133.1, on the reverse strand, counting down.
AGAACACGGGCAAGGCGGGCCCACGCGCGGGGCATGGCAAGAATCCCGGCATAGCGTCTGACGGCAAGACCACCGTCGATTTCGGCGGCGGGCAGAACCCGTCCGTGACGGGCGGCATCACCACGGTGGCGAACCCGAAGCTCGTATCGGGCGCGGAGCTGAAATCCGCGGGCAGCCTGTCCTCGGTACAGCTCATGCCAGGCGGCGCGTCGGGCGGCGACAACCCGTGGATGGTGTACGAGGTATCGCCCGACTCCACCCCGTTGAAGCTTCCCCCGCCCAAGGACGGCACCATGCCGTTAGCGGTGGGGCTTCTGGGCGGCGCTTTCGCGGTCGGCGGGCTTTACAGCTTCACGTCGCTCTCGACGAAGGGGCTGTGGCTACTGCATAAGTTATTCCTTATCAAATAAAAGTTATCGCGCATTGCGGCGGAAAGGGGACACCTTTGGATTTTAGCGGCATCAGTTCCACCATTCATTCGATATCAACCTTGCTCGAAACACCGGCCATCATAGTACTGGTCGTGGCGGTCGTGATCTCCGCCGCCGAAGCGGGGAGCGCAGTCATAGAGTTTTTCGCGTTCAGGCTCGGCAGGGAGCCGGACGCGGGCAAGATCCTAAAACAGATATTCGGCAAGACGGCGGCAGAGCAGCGGGAGGCCATCGCGGCGGGCTCGTTCCTAAAAACCCAGCTCCGCGTTTTTGGCAAGCTGCTGCACAGCAAGGAGGGCGGCCTGCCCATCAATGAACAGAAGCTGCTCGCGATACAGCTGCTCGCCTCGGAGGAGGCGCGCATGGAAAAAATCATGCAGGTCACGGACATCATATCGCGGATAGCGCCAATGTTCGGCCTGATGGCGACACTGATACCGCTCGGTCCGGGGCTGATAGCCATCGGCCAGGGCGACACCAAGGGGCTGTCGGACTCGCTGCTGACGGCGTTCGACGCGACGGTGACGGGGCTTGCCGCGGCGGGCGTGGCGTACATCATCTCGCGTGTGCGCAAGCGTTGGTACCGAAAGGACATGGCGACGCTGGAAGCGATAATGGAAGGGCTTTTGGAGTAACTTCATCCGAGCCGCGGAGCAGGGCGGCGAGGCGGCACAGGGCAGTGCGGTGTGCGAGAGCGGCGCGAGGCGCGAGGAAGCGCGGTGCGCGAAGTGTTGGAAAATTATGGAAGGATTAATTGCGAATGTTGCGCAGCAGTCTTAGAAACGACAGAAAATATTTTGACGACGACGATTTCAGCCCTATGGAGGGCGCTATCAATATAGTGGACGCCATGCTCGTGTTCGCGTGCGGGCTCATGCTTTCGATAGTCATCTATTGGAACGTGGATATACAGAACTACGAGTACACGCCCATCAACCAGGGGCAGCAGGTGCAGGAGATGGAGAGCGACGCCATCTCGGACGAAATCAAGAACGCCATAGACGGCACGGGGCAGTATCAGCGGCTGGGCGCGGTCTATCAAGACCCCGCGACGGGCAAGATGTACCTCGCGACGGAGGGCGGCGGGCAGCAGGAGCTGCCGGCGCAGAGCGGCACGGACGGCGCGGCGGCAGGCAGCGCCGGGCAGGAGGCGGCTCAGGGCGATAGCGGACAGGGCGCGGCGCAGAGCGGCAGCAATTGATCCGCGGGAACGCTTTTGGGAACAATATTGTCAGGCGAAATCAAGGTGGTAGATATGAATGGTAAGAAAAAACTGAAAGCCGTTGTTGTGGCGCTGTTGTGCGCGTCGGTCTTCTTCGCGGCCGCTGGGTGCGGAAGCCCCGACCCCTCATCGCTCTCGTACCTGGACGACACGGTGGCGGTCGAGGGGCTGGGCGAGGGCTTCACGGTTTCGATAGACGAGCTGTCGAAGCTAGACGCCGTATCCAAAAAAACGGAAGCGACGCGCTCGAACGGCGACATAGTGAAGATAACGGCGGTCGGCCCGACCCTGGCGACATTCCTTGAAAAATTCGGCGGCGGCAAGCAGCTCGCGGATTTTTCGTCCGTGCGTTTCAGCTCCACGGACGGCTACTCGATAGCTGTGCCGAAGGAGATACTGGCCAAGCGCGAGGTGGTTCTCGCCTACATGGACGGCAACAATGCGTTCGCGAAGGACACCGCGCCCCTGCGCTCGATAGTGGTAGGAGAACGCGCCATGTACTGGGCGCGCATGGTGAACAAGATAGAGTTTGAAACAGGCACGGGGGAAGCCCTGACGAACAAGGTCGTGTTTCTCGACAACGCCCTGCCCGCGCTGAAAGGGAAGCAGAGCAAGGAGGAGGGCGGCTACATAGTCAGCACGGTGGATTTGCTTTCGAAATACGGCGGCTTGGATGGCGGCGAGAGCGGCAAGGTGTTCATGGCGGCGTTCGACGGGCTGAAAAAAAACGAGACGATAGAGAATTTCCTGAAAGGCTACATTAAATACACTGGCGAAAACACGCCGCAGTTCTGCTCGCCCGAGCTGCCGGAGGGCATGAACCTGAACGGCATAGTGACGATACGCACGGGCAAGTCGCTGTACGTTTCGCTCTCGCGCGGCGCGGAGCTATGGGACAAGAAATCCGCGGCGGGCAAGGAGGGCGTAGGCTTCTCGGACGTGGTGAAGGATCAGGGGCTGGACCGTAACGGCCTGTTCCAGCTGACAGACAAGGACGGCAACACAGCCCTGCTAGGCGAGCACGACATGGTGAAAGGCGTCTTCGCGAACGACGGCAAAGGCGAGTGGAGCTTCTATTCAAAAGACCTAGACCCAGTAATGGGAGTGGTTTCCATAGAGGTAGTAAAGGCAAGCTGATGGTGTGAGCATCATGAAAACAAACCCCAAAAACAAAATAACCGCCATCCTCCTCGCCGCGCTGATTTGCGCGGCGCTTTCGCTCTCGGCCTGCCAGACAGGCGCGACTGACGGCGTATCGGGCGAAGCCACACCGCAGAGGTTCATCCAGATAGAGGGCGACGTGCTGAAATACGTTTCGTTCAAGACGGGAACGCCCACGGCGAACGACAGCGCCATGCCTGGGGACAAGGGCTTCGAGGGGACGCCATTGACAGAGTTCGTCGGCCAGGCGGGGCTGTCCGGCACACCCCGCGAGCTGTGGATCATGTCGTCAGGCGACGGCTTCGCCGTTAAGCTCGCGTGGGCGGGCGCGGAGAAAGCGTTCGTCAAATTCAGCGGCACGAACGGCTGGACGATAGTAGCGCCAGAACACCCCATCAGCGCGAACGCGCAGGACATTGACAGGATCATAGTGGTGTCGGAATGCGGCAGGACGGGGCTGAATATCGTGAAGCCTGACGGGACGCGGGAGGTGGTTCCGTTCGGGAAGCTACTCACCTCGCCCATGCTCCTGAACTATCATTTGGAGGGCAAGGCGGACACGGGCGGGAGCGCGGACGATAGCCAGGGCGGCGGCGCGGCGAGCGACAGCGCGGGCGGCGGCAAGCTCTCGTCCGAGGTCTACACGCGGGAGCTTTCCGTAGCGCTCGCGGACGTGTACGACGGCTACGGCGGCGCGTCATTCGAGATAACCACGGGCAGCGGCGAACGGTTTCTGACCGACGGCAAAGGCCGCTTCTCCGTGAAACGGCAGACCATCAGCTATATAGAAACCACAGGCGACATCTACGAGAACGTGTCACAGATAAGTTTCAGGGGCGAAAGCGATAAGGCAAAACGCTCCGAGTTTCTTTTCTTCGGCGACATGCAGACGGAGAGCAGCCTTTCCGAATACGGCGACACAGGCCGCCTGATCGGCGGCGCGGCGGCGGCGCATCCCAAGGCCGACCTAGCGCTGCAATGCGGCGACCTCGGCAACACGGGAGACTCGCCAGAGGAATGGGACGCGCTGACGGATATGCTGACAGGCTCGCTCGGCGGGCTTCCTCTTTTCACCACGCCAGGCAACCACGAATTCACGCCATACGCCAAAGAGGGCGACAGAAAGCCAGAGAAATATCTAGACGTATTCGAGCTGCCCGAGAACGGGCCCGAGGGCTACAAGGAGCTGTATTATTCGTTCGACTACGGCAGCGCGCACGTCGTTTCGCTGGCGGCGAACTACCTGAACCCCGCCGAGGGCTACTCTGACGACGAAGCCGAGAACGCGCGGATCGCGGGCGAGATAGACAGCTGGATAGAACGCGACCTGGCGCGGACGGACAAGCCGTGGAAGATAGTCATGACGCACCAGCCGCCGTTCCCCGTCGAGGGCGACAACACCGCCACAGGCTTCAAGGAGAGGTGGCTGCCGATATTCGAGAGGAACGGTGTGGACCTGATACTCTGCGGTCATCAGCACGAAATCATGAGGACCTTCCCGCTGGACGCGGGCGGCAATACAGTGGACGCGGCAAAAGGCATGGTGGAGATAATGGGCAACGCCAGCGCCAAAAGCTACGAGAGCGGCACGTTCTCAGAGCAGATAGCGGCGTTCGAGATGGGCGGCATCAAAGGCTACCACGACATAGAGATAACGCCAACCAAGCTATCGACCACCGCCTACAACGAAGCAGGCAAGCAGATAGACTATTGGGAAAAATCGCGGTAGAGCCGCACAGCCAATGGCGGGCTGCGCTCGCGCTGTCACCACATGATATCAATCAAATCTAAGCGCATTCACGATTTTTATGTTTGCAGCATATCTCGCGGGTATTATACTAAACAAAACCCCTTGCAGCAACAAAACAATGATCGTTGACAATATCATCTCCTTGCTGATGGCAAAGACAATCTGTGCGCGGAATATCTCAATCGAAAATGCCGACAGGACGATAAAAAGAAATGTCACGATTCCAATGCCGATAATAACGCCCACCATTGTTATCAACATGCTCTCAAAAATGAATTGAACCATTATGGATATTTTGGTTGCGCCGATAGCTTTACGGATGCCTATTTCGCCTATCCTCTCTTTTATGGAAAAAAACAAGCAATTGAGCATATTAAGCCCGGAAACTACAATAATGAAAATGGCTATAAACGCCAACGCAATGTTCATGCTCTGCTGTGCATTCTCCACCAATTGGATCCTATTATTGTATGTATACAATACGATGTTGCCATTATAAGGCTTGATCAGAATGTCGATAGCCTTTTCGACAACACTAAACCTGTTTTGCGGCGAATAAAACACTACTGTGCTGATGTTTTTTTCCTGGCTTGAACTGAACAGCGTATATGGGACATAGAAATCAACTTTTACATTGAACCCGGGGTCATTGTTGGTCATCATATTGATTATTGCTTCGCGTTCAGCAGGCGTATTGCCATACACGCCGATCACCTTGTATTCTTCAACTGAGTCGCTGGACAGCAGCTTGACTGGAATGGTCTTTCCGACAGGGTTGTCCTCGCCAAAAAATATCCTCGAAGTGAACTCGCTTATTACAACCACCTTTCTCTTGTTGACAATGTCGCTTTGGGAGATGTCTCTTCCCGAAACTATTGTGGCTGTGTATGCGCAGTCAGTATCAAACGGCAGCGGAAGCGACAGGAATGAGCTTGAAACGCCATGAACCATTGGCAGGATCGAATACGGAGAGCTATCCCCTCCGCTGTATGGTTCAAGCGAACCTTGGTCCGAATATAGCGCCATCACCGCCTCCGGGAAAGTGCTTTTTAGGCTATCAATAAAGTTGCCGTTAATACTCCCAGTCAGAACGGCAACATCTTTGTCGAAGCGCTGATATTTTTCGTACTGCTTGCTTACAAACGCATTTATTGAAACCATGCCCGCAAGCAATATAACCGTTGCAACAATGACGCCCATAATGGAAAGTTTTAGCCTCAACCTATTGGACAAGACCATCATAAGGCAGTTATTGATATATAATATGAATTTATTCATTCGCATTGACAAGAACCCCGTCTTTAATGGAATAGACCTTATCTGCGCACTCCGCTATCTGCTTGTTGTGCGTGACCAGAATGATGCTATGCCCTTGGTTTTTGTATTCCCCAAATATGTCAATAACAATTTCCGCGTTATTGTCATCCAAGCTCCCCGTAGGCTCATCGGCAATCAGTATTTGTGGAGACAGTAACAGCGAACGGGCTATTGCCACCCTCTGCTTTTCCCCGCCAGACAGCATATCGACTTTGGAACCCAACAAATTGTCAATCCGCAATTTTTTTGAGATCCCCATCTTCCATCTCATTACTTCATATGAAGAAACCGCCGATGCGTACAGAAAAGGCATGGTGATATTCTGTTCCACCGTAATATTGGGTATCAAATGGTATAGCTGAAACACAAATCCAAAATAGCGGTTCCGGACAAGGGCATTTTCCTCGTCATGGTTTTTTGTGACATCAAATCCGCCCAGATAGTATTTGCCTGAGTCAAATCCATCAAATAGGCCGACAATATTAAGCAACGTGCTTTTGCCAACCCCTGATTCGCCTAAAATTGCAACGAAATCGCCTCGCTGCAATGAGAAATTCAAGCCGTTGAGGATGTTTCTCTTTCCGTCATACGATTTCACAATATTTATTAACTCTATCAATAATTCATTTTGCATGATTAAATAGGTGTAAGCGTCAACCCCTGCCCTCGGATTCATGAGTTTCAATATCCACCGCAGGCTTCGTGGCAAACAAGCCCGGATTTATCGGCTCCATATTCGTTCCTGTATCAGATTGCCCCATCGGCTCTCCGCTGTTTGCGCTTTCGCCCTTTTCGTTTTGTATTTCGTATAGCACGGTGTCGCCTACATCAAGCCCGGACAAGACCTCGATGAGCGAATCGCCGACCAATCCCACTTCGACATCAACGGTGACAATATTCCCGTTCTCGTCGTACATTTGGGCATAGTACAGCGAATCGGTCGCTTTTTTCAGCGCTTCTTTGCCAATACATGTCACATCCTTTTTCTCTTTTTCAATGAAAACAACGCTTACTTCGGAGCCTGGCCGTATCCTGCATTTTGGGTCATCATACGCTATATGTATTTCAACTTTGCCATCAACAACCTGATATCCGATGTATGAAACAAATCCGCTGTACTTCTTTTCGTTGTAAATGAATGTTATTTCATCCCCCATCTTGACCTTGGGCAAATCTTTCTGCGCAATTTGGGTGCCAATAGACAGTTGGGAATAATTTACAACGGTAATGTTTGTCCCGCTTTCGTTTTCGCTCAATTCACCAACCTTGCCGAAAAACGGGACTGCATATTTGGAAGAGGCCTTTGAGAGGCTGTCGCCTTTCATTACAATACTGCCCACACTAACGTTGATGTCTTCCCCTTTTTCGGGGATCGTTACATTATAGACCAAATCACCCTCGCAATATACAACCCCTTGGTAGGCGATGCTCTTTGTTACTGTATCAACAAAGACATCTTCCTGCACATAGTTTGTGATCGATTTAATATCCGGCAATTCCAGATCGTCCATCTGTAAATTTGTTTCAGTGGAATTCAGTTTTATCAAACAAATCACGCTTATTCCTATGAACATTGCGATAGCAAGTATCAGTATGAAAGTTTTAAATATACGCAATGCTCAACCCTCGCTGCCGCTGCCCGCATCCTCGTTGAAAAAACCCAAAATCTCATCCTCATCATGAAACGCCTGGCCAAACAGGTGTGTGGCTGGTATCGCATATGACATGGATTTGCCGCCGGCCTCATAGGTGAGATTCACCGCCGTCTGAAATATTGGCGGCGCAGATTCGCTTTTGACTTCAAAAGGCACGTATATCCATTGCTCGCCGCTCGGGATGTCGATATCGCACGCCGAAGCGGCCTCCCCCGTTTGGATATTGTAGGCGTTTTCTATCACTTCGCCCAGCTTGCCTTCGTCCAGCCTTGGCTTGATCTGGGAGTTGTACGTATCTGCATCGAACACCCGTATCTCTTTTGGGTTGATCCCAACAGTGCTTATGCCAAAATCTATGTCCGTTATTTTCAGCTTGGTCTCCGCCTCTGCCTGGATTATCAAGCCTGTCATTTTTAGCCGGTCCCGGTTTGCTTCGTCCGGCTCGCTGCCAATGACGCCCTTCGACACCATCGCAAACAATGCATCCCTCTCGCCGACCGCGCGGTTGTTGACGGCAAATGAATAGTCGCCGATATAGCGCTCTATCTGCGTCCCGTCGGTACGCGTTATGAGTATCCCTGCGTCGAGCAATTCATGGTTCGTTCTGTCAAACCCAATGCCGAGCGTGCCAAGAAAAATGTCTCGGCCGTCAATCTGCGCAACAGGCACTTCCGATATGTCGATTTTGTCCACTTTTGCTGGGACGGTGTACGAGTCATTGACCAGCTCTACTGATTCGATCTTTGATGAATCCTTGATAAAGCAGTTGCTGCCGCAGTAAAAAGTCAATTCCAATGCCCCTTTTTCCAAGCTGTCGCCTGCCTTGTATTCCAGCGAACAGGTCGTTGGGGCAAAAGCGATAACATCGTTTTCTGCGCCATCGCGCGCACAGCCCTGGAAAAGCAATGCGGCAATAATGAGTATAAGTACTGCTATTACATTTTTCATTATACTGTCTCCTTAATGCGCAACACAAATATGTAGCACTTTACAAAACTGATAGCCCACCTGTTTAAGTCATTTATAACAGAGCTGAAACAGATGGGCTGCTTCATGTTGACAATAATTGGTTACAGGATAACTTATATCTTCGTGGTTTTGTATTCGGTATCATCATATTTTGGTATGCCTAAATCAATGGTGCCTTTACGTGCTTCCCACCCGAACCCCCAATAATATTTACCGTGACCAGTAATTTTATCACCCATTTTCGTGCATGTTACTGTGAGCTTATACTTTGGTCGTATGGTAACACTGACCGCTTCGGTTCTTTCCTTCGCAACTGTGCCAGAGAACTCAAACTTTGTGTTTATGGCAGCGCCAAGCCCGCCGCTTACCTTGCCCGTGCCTGCCGATATAGAAGCACTAAGATCATTTTGCAAAGACCCTTTAAAGGTTGCGCTGTATTTTATTTTTACTGAGTCCTTGTAAAGTATATTGTCTTTGGTCTTGTTGCTTTTTTGGACAATCGTTTTTGCCGGCACAATAACTTGGTTAGCTTTCTTGGCAACCGATACAGACCATCCCGAAAATACAGGCTTGCACTCATCATAGCTAGTACCAAAAGCGACCATCGAAGAAGACGCCACCAATGCTATTGTCAACACCAAAGATGCCATTTTATTAATCATTGTTGATTCTTTCATAATGCATTTACCTCCATGATAATTTTATTAACTAATCGAATAATTTTGCCGAGCATATTACTGTCCAACTTCCAGAAACCCTGGTGGGTTTTACGGCGCTCAATACTTTGATAAAGTGCTCGCTGCTTGTGGGCGCGACACCTAGCTTCATATTGCTGAACGAAACGAATTTGGTTACCGTATTCGTCAATGTCATTTTATCATAACAATAGCAATAACACCATTATATAGTTACCAATAACAACTATCTTCACCGCCAATCACTCAACTCCCGCCTACATTACACGCCTTACTGCGTAAATACTGAATTGGCGGAACGCAATGGGGCAATGCTTCTGCTCCACGACGCGCGATAACTATCTTATTATACTTATACCCAATGGAGTTGTCAAGAAAAGTGGAGTCTGAAAACACCCCTCTGACAATATCTTCCTTACGCGGCTGCGGCACTTGGTGACCTCCTCTCGCAGTACGACCGCCTCCTCACATCCGGTGGCCA
>JAIRPC010000127.1 GCA_031257215.1 Eubacteriales Family XIII. Incertae Sedis bacterium | reverse complement strand
GGTGCGGAGCATTTCTCGTGCGCCGCCGTCGCGCCCGACCTTTTCACAGTAACATTCAACGGGCTGTCAAAGTCCCATATGATAGCGGGCTTCCGCTGCGGATGGATGGTCATATCGGGAGAGAGATCGCACGCCGCGGACTATATAGAGGGGCTTCGGATGCTTGCGTCTATGAGGCTTTGCGCTAACGTCCCGTCGCAGTCGGTCATAGCCGCCGCGCTTTCCGACGCGTACTCGGCGGCGCCCCTACTAGCGCCGGGCGGCAGGCTCTACGAACAGCGCGAGCTCATCTACCGCGCCGTGAACGACATACCGGGTCTTAGCTCGACGAAGCCGCAGGCGGCGTTCTACCTGTTCCCGCGCATAGACACGGAGCGCTTCGGCATCTACGACGACGAGCGGTTTGTGCTGGACTTCCTGCATGAGCACCATGTCCTCATGACGCACGGCAGGGGCTTCAACTGGCCCGCGCCAGACCATTTCAGGATAGTGTACCTGCCGCAGGCGAACGAGCTTGCGGACATAGCGGGGAGGCTCGGACGCTTCCTCGGTTCATACAGGCAGGCGCGCGATGGAGAATAGTAAGTTATCCCCATATTTTTTATAAAGGTAAAATAATTGGAGGGACAAATGCAAGGATTTAGGAGAATGGGTTTGAAGAGCAGGATGGTGCTCGCGTTTTTCGTCGTGATCATCACGACGGCTGCGGTGGGCGCGGTTGGAATCGTGTCGCTGATTCTGCTGGGGCAGCTTCGAGACGATATGCTTGCGCGCGGCGCGGCGGCGAAGGAGATAGTGTTCGCAAGCCATCAGCATATACTGCTCACGGGGGCTATTATCGGCGGCGTGCTTTTGCTCTGCATCATACTTTCGATAGTTTTCGTGGCGCGCATATCCCGCTCGATCAGGTTGCCGATAGAAAAGATCCTCCATGTTGTCGAGCAGGTCGGTTCGACTGGCGACTATGCTTTCTCGGAGGATGTCGGGCAATCGCTGAGGGACGAGTGCGAGTACGATGACGAGATGGGGCGGTTTTCGCAGAGCTTTGTAAAGATGATGCGCGACACCATAGCCAAGGCCGAGGTCTTGGAGGCGGCGGCTACGGGCGACCTGACGCGGTTCGCGCCCGCCGCGTCCGAGCACGACACGCTCGCGAATGCCACGAATACGCTCATTGAGAGCCTGCGCACGGTGACGGGCGAGGTTCGCGCGTCAGTAGGGCAGATGAACGCGGGCATCGCGCAGATATCGCAAGGGGCGCAGTCGCTGGCGCAGTCCACCAAAGAGCAGTCGATGACCATGAGCCGCCTTATGGACACGCTGGGAGAGCTGTCCAGCCAGGCTGCGGAGAACGCGGAGCATTCGCGTCGGGCCTCAGAGATAACTAAGTCTATACAGGACAGTGCGGATGACGGGCGCATGAGCATGGACAAGATGATGCATGCGATGGAAGAGATCAGCGATGCCAGCCAGGCTATAAGCACGGTCATGAAGGCCATAGACAGCATAGCGTTCCAGACGAATATCCTCTCGCTGAACGCGGCGGTGGAGGCGGCGCGCGCGGGACAGCACGGCAGGGGCTTTGCGGTCGTTGCGGACGAGGTGCGCAACCTCGCGGCGAAGAGCGCGGATGCCGCGAAGAACAGCGCGGAGCTGGTGGAGGACACCAAGAGCAAGTCGGGCATGGGTTCAGAGATAGTAAATGACACATCGGCGTACTTTGACAAGATAATGGGCGGCGTGAGCAAGAGTACCACGTTGCTGGAAAATATCTCTACGGCAACAGCTGAACAGAACAATTCGATCGAGGCGATCAACAAAGGCTTTGAGCAGCTTACGGTTGCGATGCACCAGAACAGCGCGACGGCGGGTGAGAGCGCCGCCGCTACGGAGGAGATGAATTCCCAGGCGGATGTTCTTCTCTCGCTGGTCAGCCACTTCAAAACGTGTGACGGCGAACTCGATATCAGCTATGGGCATGACGGTGGCGGTGTAGAGGGAATAGGCGACGAAGCGATAGGAGTATTTGACGAATTGGTCGCTGCGCCGTCTGCCGAAGTCCCGTTCCCCGACGGGCTTCAAACGGAAGCGGAGGCGAATGGGGAAGCGTGTGTGGACAACGAGCCGAAATACTGAGCGCTAATGCATGAATGCGGACAGCAATACTGTTATTTGAAATATAAAATTATTGAATAAATGCTTATATTAGGAAAAATACTGAGAATCATAATAATATTCGCCATCACTGTGGTCGCCATCTGCGGCGCGTATGTCGTTTATCTGAACGTGAGCAGCCAGCGTATAGCTGACGACGATAAGAGCATCGTGAACGGCAGGTTCATAGAGGCTGGCTCAAAGAAAGGCGCGGGAGGGCAGGATGTTTCGGACGGCAGCGAGGGTACTCTTGTTCCGAAAGGCTCGCTGGCACCGTCGGCGGTGACGGTCGGCAAGGCGTACAGGGCGCTGACGTGGAACGTCGGCTACGGCGCGAACGACAGCGAGTTTTCGTTCTTTATGGCAGAGGGCAGGACTGTTGC
>JAIRPC010000150.1 GCA_031257215.1 Eubacteriales Family XIII. Incertae Sedis bacterium | reverse complement strand
TGCTTGACACATGGCCCTTTGTGCGGTATTCTGTTTATGGAAAACCGACCGACGGGTCGGAAAACTTGTGGCTGCTTTATTGCGGAGAAAGAAGGTTGATGATTATGGACAACGGGGGTTCTGGGCGCGGCTCGGTTCATGGCGGTAAATCTCATCGAAAGGTTGTTGCGATAGTCGTTGCGATTATCGTGGTTTTGGTCGCTTGGGCGGGGTATCGCCTGATCGACGGCTACCTGCATCCTGATGTTGCCGCGGTGGACGATACCATAAATGTAACTGTCGCTGACGCGACGGTGGGGGATGTCGAGGTCACGTCGGTGCATACCGGAAAGATAACCGCCGACAACGAGGTCAATGTCGTGCCGAAGATCGCGGGGCGGGCTACCTCCGTCAATGTGGAGCTTGGGCAGAAGGTGGACGAAGGGGATGTGCTGTTCATGCTCGACCCGTCGGACGTGGAGGCACAGCAGGCGCAGGCGGAGATACAGCGCGACGCTGCCAGCAAGGGCAGGTCATCCGCGTCGAGCGCGGTCGCTACGGCGCAGGAGGCCGTTGACGATGCCAAGGCGGCCGTCAAGGACGCGAAGAAAGGCGTGAAGGACGCCAAGGCGGCCTTGAAGAAAGCGAAGAAGCTTCCGTCCGCGCCGACTGCGGGGCTGCCTGGTGCCACCCCCGGCACCGGTCAGACAGGACAGGCGGGTCAGACCGCCACATCCCCTGTCGCGGCGGCAGAGCAGCTTGTCGCGCAGGCGGAGGCGGCGCTGGCGCAGGCCAAGGCGGGGCAGAAGCAGGCGGAGGCGGGGCTGACGCAGGCACGCTCGGGCTACGACCAGGCCGACGCGCAGTACAGGCTTGCGAACGAGGGAGTGAACTCCGCGGGAAGCGCGATAGGCGAGATGACGGTGAGGGCGCCGATAGATGGCTATGTTACTGGGCTGACTGTGCAGAGGGGCGGTATGGTTTCACAGGCGATGCCCGCGGCGGTCATTACCGGCACGGGCAAGATACAGGTCAGGACGACGGTGGCGGAGAGCTTGGTGGGCGGCCTTGTCAAGGGCGAGCCTGTCGAGGTTTTCGTGCGCGCGGTTTCGGACGAGCCTTTCCCCGCGAAGATCAGCAGGATAGTCCCCGCGCCGCCCACGGGACAGACCACCTATCCGATAATTATCGAGTTCGACATGCCGAGCGAGGAGTTGAAGCCTGGCATGTTCGCCGAGGTGGAGATGGTGACGGCCAAGGCGCAGGGCGCGGTGACAGTGCCGTCCGACGCGGTAATCATCAGGGGCGGCAAGGAGGTGGTCGTGGTGATGGACGGCGCTGACAGGGTGCGCGTCAGGGAGGTCGTAACGGGCATAGACGATGGCGTGAGCGTCGTGATAGATAGCGGCGTCGCGGCGGGCGAGCGCGTCGTGACTGAGGGGCAGCACTATGTCAACGACGATACCAAGGTAAGGGTGGCGTCATAATGGGTATTTCAAAAACCGCGGTCAACCGCCCTGTTACCACTCTCATGCTGCTGCTGATCGTGGCGGCTTTCGGGATCATTTCATTCACGCGCCTGCCGCTGGATCTGTTCCCGAAGATGGAGCTTCCCGTGCAGGTCATCATGGCGAACTACCGCAACGCCGCGCCGAACGAGGTGGAGAGCATGGTGACGCGCCCGATCGAGCAACAGGTCGCGACGGCGCAGAACCTGAGCGGCATGACATCATATTCTATGGATGGCACGTCGATAGTTATCGCGCAGTTCGAGAGCGGCACGGATATGAATTTCGCGGGGCTGGACATCCGCGAGAAGGTCGAGCTGGTGTCGGACTACCTGCCCGACGGCGTATCAAAGCCGATGGTCATAGCCATGAACCCTGACATGATGCCGATAGAGCGGCTCTATGTTTCGGCGGACATGGATCTGACGCAGCTGAACGCGCTTGTCGAGGAGAGCGTTGTCCCCGCGTTGGAGCGCGTTGACGGGGTTGCGTCCGTGAGCAGCTTTGGCGGAAAGGAGGACGAGATAGTCGTTGAGGCAGACCAGTCGAAGCTGGATGGATACCATCTGACGCTGGCGCAGATACAGCAGGCGCTCGCTGCCGAGAACATCTCGCTGCCGTCAGGCGACGTGAACAAAGGTTCTCGCGAGATGATCGTGCGGACGGTCGGGGATTTCACGGGCATCGACGATGTGAAAAAGGTTTCGCTGCCGTTGCCGACGAACGAGATAGTGCAGATAGGCGACGTGGCTGAGGTCGTGCGCCGCGAGAAAGCGCAGACCACGATAGGGCGCGTGGACAGCACGCCCGCTATCGGCATCTCCGTGAACAAGCAGACGGTGGCGAACACGGTGCAGGTCGCTGACCGAATCGCCGCCGTGAAGGACTCGCTGGCGAAGCAATATCCGCAGATAAAATTCACTACATCTATGGATCAGTCCAAGTTCGTGAAGAACTCCATAACGTTCGTGGCGGAGAGCGCGATAATGGGCTGCATCCTCGCCATACTCATCTGCCTGTTCTTCCTGCGCAGCATCGCGTCCACGCTCATCATCGCCATATCCATCCCGACGTCTATCGTCGCGACTTTCATACTCATGTATTTCGCGGGCTTCACTATGAACATGCTGTCGCTTTCGGGGCTTGCGGTGGGCATAGGGATGCTTGTGGACGATTCGATAGTGGTAATGGAGAATGTTTTCCGACGGCGGGCGGGCGGCATGTCGGCTCGCGAAGCGTCGGTGACGGGATCGGCGGAGGTAACTATGCCTGTGTTCGCCGCGACCATGACGAAGATCGCGGTGTTCCTGCCGATAGTTTTCGTCGAGGGCATCGCCGCGACGATATTCAAGGAATTTTCTTTCACGATCAGCTTCGCGCTGATTTGCTCGCTCTTGGTGGCGCTCACGGTAATTCCCATGCTGTGTTCGAGGCTCATACGTGTCGGGGATATCTCGGAGCTTGGCGATCCAGAGTGGGAGGGCGCGGATCTGAAACAGCATCCGGGGAAAGAGTATCGGGGGGAGGGCTCGTACAGGCCCGAGAGCGACAGGGGCACGGTGGCGCAGGGCGCGGCGGGCGCTGGCGCTGGCCCTGTGGCTGGCGCGGAGCGGCGGCGCGTGAATCCGTTCGTGGCTATGCTCGCCGCGTTCGCCAAGGCTATTGACGGGATTATCGGGTTCTATGTCAAGGCGATTCGGTTCGCGCTTTTGCACCGCAAGACCATTGTGGCTCTCTGCGTCGCGTTGCTGGTTACGTCGGCGGGGCTGATCGCGGTGGTCGGGGGCGAGCTGATCCCCGCCGCGGACGAGGGCTCGTTCACCATCACCGCCGAGATGCCATACGGCACGCCCATGGAAAAGACAGACAAAATAATGTCTGAGATAGAGAGCTACGTGGAGAAGAATGTGGACGGGCTTGCGGACTATTCGCTGAGCGTCGGCAACGTTTCTGTTATGAGCATAGGGCAGGGCAGCAATTCCGCGTCGCTGGCGGTGAACCTCGTGGAGAAAGGCGAGCGTGAGCTTTCGACCGACGAAACGGTGTCCAAGGTCAAGGAGGATCTCTCGAAGATTGCGGGCGCGAAGATAGATGTCGCGGCGGCCAGCTCCATGAGCATGGGCGGCATGGGCGCGGGCTCGGCCATCAACGTGCAGATAACGGGCGATGAGTTCGACGTTCTGGACAAGGTGTCGGGCGACGTGATGGAGCTGGTGAAGGGCGTGCCCGGCACGGCGGGCGTGGCGAGCAGCGTGGAGGAGGGCAACCCCGAAGCGCGGGTGACGCTGAACAGGCAGGTGGCGGCGGCCTACGGCGTGTCCACGTACCAGGTGGCGCAGTCGCTGAGCACGGCGCTTTCGGGCGCGACCGCGACGAACCTGAAAGAGGGCGGAGTCGATACGCCGATAGTGGTCAGGCTCAGCGGCGAGTACGGCGACTCTATCGAAAACATGGAGAACATCTCCATCATGTCCCCTACGGGGCAGACGGTCTACGTCGGCGATATCGCGGATGTGGAGCTGACGAACTCGCCCGCGCAGATACAGCGTTCGGACCAGAAGCGCGTGGTGACGATAACGGGCGAGCTGGACGGGCGCGACCTGCAATCCGTCACGAACGACATCACGGCGAAGCTCGAAGGCTACACCATGCCTGACGGTTACAGTTACAGCATCGGCGGCGAAGCGGAGGAGATGACGTCTTCTTTCTCGCAGCTGTTCTACGCGCTGCTGCTCTCGCTTGTTATCGTGTACATGATACTCGCGTCGCAGTTCGAGTCGCTCGTCCAGCCGTTCATCATCATGCTCGCGATACCGTTCGCGCTGACGGGCGCGTTCATCGGGCTGTTCGTGACGAACACGCCGCTGTCGCTCGTCGCTTTCCTCGGTATCATCATGCTCGCGGGAATCGTTGTGAACAATTCGATACTGCTGATAGACTTCATCAACAAGAACCGCCAGGTCTATGAATCGCGCACGGAAGCCATCGTCGCGGCGGGGCGTTACCGCTTCCGCCCGATCATCATGACCATGCTCACGACCTGTCTGGGGCTGCTGCCTCTCGCCTTGGGCTTTGGCTCCGGCGCGGAGATGATACAGCCCATGGGCATCACTGTTATCGGGGGGCTGTTGTTCTCGACGGTGGTTACGCTCGTGCTGATCCCTGTCATCTACGTCTATGTGGATGAGCGGCAGGAGCGCGGCAGGCTGCGCCGCGAAGCGCGGAGGGCGGAACGGCTGGCGGTCTTGGGGATGCCTGCGCAGGATCCGCAGGGTTCGGCGTAAGCCACGGAGGTGTTCGGGTGGAAAGACGATGCCCTTTGAAACGCGCCGCTGAGGGCAAGGGCGCAGTGAATGACTATGACGGTAAATATCGCCACGGCGGGCATGAGGACAGGCGCAGCCATATCCTCGAAGCGGCGTTCGGCGTGCTGATAGAGCTGGGCTACGCGAAGACGAAGATGGAGGATATAGCGCGCGCGGCGGGCTACGGCAAGAGCACGCTGTACGAGTATTTCACGAGCAAGGACGAGATACTTTTCGAGATGCTTCAATCGAAGTTCGTGGACAGGTACAAGGTGATGGCAGCCAAGGCCGACGCGCAGGGCTCGCCAGAGGAGAGCATCAGGGCGTTTCTGAGCGCGGAGATGGATCTGATCCTGGAATACGGCTCGAACGAAAACCTTGTGTCCATGATAATAACGCGCCCCGCCGAGATGTTCAGCAATATAGTGGCGGACGCGGCGCACAGGATCATTTTGTTGAAGCACAGGCATATCATGCGGTATATCAATGCGGCGGTGAGCGCGGGGGATTTCGTGAAAACCGACCCGTTCGTAGCGGCGTCGCTGATAATAGGCGCGGCCTCGTCGTATATGATGACAGTAACCTCGCCGGAGTTCAAGGAGTACG
>JAIRPC010000114.1 GCA_031257215.1 Eubacteriales Family XIII. Incertae Sedis bacterium | reverse complement strand
AGCCTTTCGCGAATCTGCTTCACGCCTATCGCCATGCCGTAGCCGTATTCCGCGTTGTCCTCGAACAGCGAGTTCGCCCACGACGGCCCCCTGCCGTTCTCGTCCGTACAGTACGGCATAGACGGCGCGGACGCGCCCCATATAGACGAACAGCCCGTCGCGTTCGCTATCATCATGCGGTCGCCGAAAAGCTGTGTGATAACCTTGATGTACGGCGTTTCGCCGCAGCCCGCGCAAGCGCCCGAAAACTCAAAATACGGCTTCGCGAACTGGCTGCCCTTGACGCTCTGCTTGTTCATCAGGCCGTCTTTGATCTTCACGCCGGCCGCGAAATCCCAGTTGTCCTTTTCGCGCTCGTCCCATTCGATGGTCATGACGAGGGCCTTCTCCTTGGCGGGGCAGATGTCCGCGCAGTTGCCGCAGCCGAGGCAGTCGAGCGGGCTGACCTGCATGCGGTATTTCAGATCCTCGAAGCCCTTGCCCGTAGCCTGCAATGTGTCAAAGCCCTCGGGCGCTCCCGCGAGCTCGCCCTCGTCCACGAGCACAGGACGTATGGCCGCGTGCGGGCAGACGAACGAGCACTGGTTGCATTGTATACAATGTTCTTTCTTCCAAATCGGGACGTGGATGGCGACGCCGCGCTTCTCGTATGCCGAAGTCCCTGCGGGGAAGGTGCCGTCCGCGTAGTAGTCAGCAAATTTGCTGACGGGGATAGCGTCGCCTTCCTGCCTGTTCATCGGAACCAGAACTTCTTCAATGAACTTAGGCAGCTCTTTGCCCGCATCAGGCGCGTCCTCCGCGTTCGCCCAGGAAGCGGGCACCGCGAATTCCTCTATGTTGTTCACGCCCGCGTCTACTGCGGCGAAGTTCATGTCGAGAACCTTCTGACCTTTCTTGCCGTATGCCGCCACGATGCCGTCTTTCAGGTGCTTCACCGCTTCGTCCGTGGGTATGACGCCCGTAAGCTTGAAGAACGCCGCCTGCAACACCATGTTGATCCTGCCGCCAAGCCCGATCTCATCAGCTATCTTGTAGGCATTCATATAATAGAACTTGGCTTTCTTCGCGGCCAGCGCCCTCTTGACGGAGGCGGGCAGCCTCTGCTCTAGCTCGTCCGCGCCCCAGATGGTGTTCAGCATGAATGTGCCGCCGTCTTTCAGGTCGCGCAGCATGTCGTATTGATAGACATAGGACTGGTTGTGGCAGCCGACATAGTCAGCGCTGTTGATCAGGTAGGTGGAGCGTATCGGCTTCTTGCCGAAGCGCAGATGGGATATCGTGACGCCGCCAGATTTTTTCGAGTCGTATGCGAAATACCCCTGCGCGTACATATCCGTGTGGTCGCCGATGATCTTGATGGCTGTCTTGTTCGCGCCGACCGTACCGTCCGCGCCGAGACCCCAGAATTTGCATTTGATAGTCCCCTCCGGCTCGCTCGAAACGCTTGCGTCGTAGCTCAGGGACGAGTGCGTAACGTCGTCCTCGATGCCAATCGTGAAATGATCCTTCGGCTCGGCCTGCTTCATATTGGCGTAGACCGCCGCCACCATGCCAGGCGTGGTGTCCTTCGAGCCAAGCCCGTAGCGCCCCGCGTAGACCTGCGGCGCACCCTCCGTTCCCGCTAGCGTCGTTTTCACATCCAGATACAGCGGGTCGCCAGGCGCGCCCGGCTCTTTCGTGCGGTCGAGCACGGTGACGCGCTTCACGCTTTTCGGGAGCGCGCCCGCGAAGAACGAGCCTACCCACGGACGGTAGAGCCTGCACTTGACCAGTCCTATCTTCTCGCCCGCGAGCGCGTTCTCTATGGTTTCCTCGATGGTCTCGCAGACCGAGCCCATCGCGACGATAACATGCTCTGCGTCAGGTGCGCCCACGTAGTCGAACGGCTTGTAGGAACGCCCCGTTTTCTCGCTGACCTTGCCCATATAATCCTCGACGATGGCGGGAAGCCTGTCGTAGAAGGGCTGTGCCGCTTCCCTGGCCTGGAAGAATATATCGGGGTTCTGCGCCGTGCCGCGCACCACGGGATGCTCGGGGTTCAGCGCCCTGTCCCTGAACGCCTTGACCTCGTCGTGGTCGAGCATCTCGGAGAGGTCGTCGTAGTCCCACGCCTCTATCTTCTGAACCTCGTGCGAGGTGCGGAAGCCATCAAAGAAATGCAGGAACGGCACGCGCGATTTTATCGACGCCAGATGCGCCACCGCGCCGAGATCTATTACCTCCTGGACCGATGCCGACGCGAGCAGGGCGAAGCCCGTCTGCCTTGCCGACATCACGTCGCTGTGGTCGCCGAATATGCAGAGCGCGTGCGCCGCCAGCGTCCGTGCGCTCACATGGAACACGCCGGGGAGCAGCTCGCCCGCGATCTTGTACATGTTTGGAATCATGAGAAGCAGGCCCTGTGAAGCAGTGTAGGTGGTCGTCAGCGCGCCCGCCGCAAGCGAACCGTGTACAGCGCCTGCCGCGCCTGCCTCCGACTGCATCTCCGCAACGCGCACCTGCTGTCCGAATATATTCTTCTGCCCGTGCGCTGCCCAGTCGTCCACGACCTCCGCCATAGTCGAGGACGGCGTTATCGGGTATATCGCCGCCACGTCCGTAAACGCATACGACACATAGGCCGCCGCCGTATTCCCATCCATTGTCTTAGTTTTGCTCAT